>JAAXZI010000038.1 GCA_012719955.1 Phycisphaerae bacterium
GGGAAATGAAAACGGATCAGACCCGCCCCCCCTGCGCCGGCAATGCGTTCGGGGTCTTGGCGGGGGCGGGTCTGATCCGTTTTCATTTCCCTTTGGGGGGCAAGGGGGGAGCAAGACAACTCGCTGCAAAAGTCAGCAGGATTTGCCTGTTCTGGTGGGGGATTTATATTAGCTGACGCTCACCTGCGGATGGGGAGCTCGGGGAACAAGAAGTTTCTCATCCTCCCCGTCGCTCATCCGGCCAATGACGGCCCATTCAACTGATATCGCATAAGGCGGGATGCCTGTGTCGCTGGCGGAAAGGGGCACATGGGCGGCATGGTGGTTTCTTTGCGGGGATGCACTGGACCTGCAGGTTCAGTGGAGGAGGATCCATGGCAAGTTACCGGCTGTGCGTGCGGGGGATTGTCTCTGCGTTTGTGGGAGCAGTGGCGGTTGCGGGTCTGGGGGGGCAAGTTCAGGGGCAGTGTGTTCCAGGGTGGATTTCCGGCGCGGGTGTTCCCGGATTTGACAACACGGTCAGCGCCATGCTGGTGTGGGATGACGGGAGCGGCCCATCGTTGTACGCGGCGGGTTCTTTCAGCGTGGTGGGGCATGCCCGCGCCTCTCGGATTGCACGCTGGGACGGTGCGAACTGGTCGGCGTTGGGCGGCGAGTTTGATGGCGCGGTGCTGGCCCTGACGGTGTACCGGGGGGAACTGATCGCCGCGGGTTCGTTCCGGAGCGCAGGGGGCATCGGTGCCGGCCGGATCGCGCGCTGGGACGGAACGAGCTGGTCGCCGCTGGGCAGTGGTATAGATGGCTGGGTGTACGCACTGGCGGTTTACAATGATGAGCTGATTGCGGCGGGCACGTTTCTGGCCGCCGGCGGGGTTGGCGCCAACTACATAGCCCGCTGGGATGGGACGAACTGGGCTCCGCTTGGCGGAGGAACCGGTGGCGTAGTGCAGGCCCTGGCGGTGCATGACGGCCAACTGATCGTGGGCGGCTCGTTCCTCCATGCCAGCGGCGTGATGACGAATTACATCGCCCGCTGGAACGGCGCGAATTGGAGCGCGTTGGGCGGCGGAACGGGCGGGCCGGTTTACGCCCTCACCCTTCACAACAACCAACTGATCGCCGGTGGCGAACTCGTCACCGCCGTGGGACGACCGCCGGGCTACGTGGCCCTCTGGAACGGCGCAGCCTGGACTTCATTGGGCGACAGTTTTGATCGCGGCGTCTTTTCCCTCGGCGTCTATGGCGGCGAGCTGTTCGCGGGCGGCGAGTTCTTTCACGGGGGAACCACGCCCATGAATCATATCGCCCGTTGGAACGGCGTCTGGTCGCCCCTGGGCGAGGGCGTGAACGACGGTGTCTATGCCCTCGCCGAGTACCAGGGCCACCTGTTCGTGGCCGGCGAGTTCACCACGGCCGGCGAATTGGCGGCCAGCAATATCGCTCGCTGGGACGGGGCCGCCTGGTCCGTTTTCGGCAGTGGCACGAACGGAGCGGTTTATGGTGTGACCTTGTTTCACAACGATCTGATCGCGGCAGGCGCCTTCAACACCATCGACGGGGTTCCGGTCAATTTCATTGCCCGCCACGATGGAACAACGTGGACACCGCTGGGCGGGGGGATGGACAACACGGCACTGGCCGTCACAAGCTTCGGCAATGATCTCATCGCGGGGGGGCTCTTTACCACAGCCGGTGGCGCGAGCGCTGATTACATTGCCCGCTGGGACGGCACGGCCTGGTGGCCGTTGGATACCGGCACAAACTACATCGTGCGTAGTTTCGCGTTGTACAACAACAGCCTGATCGTGGGCGGAGATTTCAGTCAAGCGGGCGGGCTGACCGCCCACTCCATCGCTCGCTGGGACGGCGCGACCTGGTCGCCGCTGGGCGAAGGTCTGGATGGTTCAGTCCGGGCCCTGGCGGTATACAACGGTGATCTGATTGCGGGCGGCATGTTTCTCAACGCCGGCAGTGTGCCGGTCAATCGCATCGCCCGCTGGGATGGGACAAGCTGGGCGCCCCTGGGCAGCGGGCTGGATGAGCGGGTCTATGCGCTGCTGATTTATAACGGCGACCTGATCGTGGGTGGGCGGTTCGGGACGGCCGGCGGCGTGACGGCCGATGGTATTGCCCGCTGGGATGGCACAAGCTGGTCCGCCCTGGGCAGCGGGGTCAACGGGGAGGTGTTCTCGCTGGGCATCTATGAAGGCAAGTTGGTCGCGGGAGGCAACTTCACGCGGGCCGGCGGGGAGATCATGCCGGGAATCGCCACCTGGGATGGTTCAACCTGGGCCCCGTTGGGCGGCGGGGTCAACGGCGCGGTCCACACGCTGCTGGTTCAGAACGGGCTGCTGGTGGCCGGAGGCGATTTCAGCATTGCCGGCGACAAGATATCTGCGTACCTGGCCCGCTGGGGACTGGCAGACACGGATGCGGACGGGGTGCCGGATGATTGTGATGGTTGCCCCGCGGATCCGGCGAAAACCGCCCCCGGCGTCTGTGGTTGCGGCACGGCGGATGTGGATACGGACGGCGACGGGACGCTGGATTGCCAGGAGAGCTGCCCGCTCGATCCGGCCAAGGTGTCAGTGGGCGCTTGTGGTTGCGGGGTGCCGGATACGGACAGGGATGGCGACGGTGTGCCGGATTGCAACGACGGTTGCCCTGACGATCCGGCGAAGAGTGTGGCCGGGGCTTGCGGCTGCGGGATCCCCGATACGGATACCGATGGTGATGGGTGGCCGGACTGCCATGATCTCTGTCCAAACGATCCGGCCAAGATTATTTCGGGCATCTGCGGCTGCGGCGTGCCGGAGACCGCGGACTGCATGCGGGTGGTGTTTACGCTGCGCATCGAGGCCGGGGAGGCCTCGCCGGCGCCCATGAGCATGCGGGCGGGCGAGTGCGTGCAGGTCTTCGCGCCGGAACCGCCCGCGGGGATGATCTTCAGTCACTGGTCCGGGGATGCGGAAGGGACGGATGATCCTCTCACGGTGTGCCTGGATCGGGATAAGACCATCGTGGCCAACTACGAAGCGGTGTCGCAACCGCGTCCCCCGCGCTTCTGTGGATTGGGAATCTTCGGGCTGACCCCTGCGATGATGGGGCTGATGGGCCTGCTGAAACGGTCCTACGGTCGGCGGCGCGATCCTTTCTTCCGGCCTCGATCGCGCATGGCGTACAGGCCCGCAAGCGAGAACTGAGTGATGTGATCGGCCAGCCGGGCCACGTTTTCAGCGGCGAGCAAATCGGGATTGAGCCGGCGAAGCAGACCGGCGTTGTAAAGATAATGAACAACCTGGGCGGTCACGCTGAAGGTGCCCTGGGCCACCTCCTCGTCAGTTGCCTTGGGCCCGAGGATATCGCGGATCAGCCCCCTGGCAAAGCGGACGCGCGGCCAGATCAACTCATCCAAAATGGCGTCCATTGCGGCCGTCGGCTGGTTCAGCTCATGTGAGAGCAGGGTGGCCCGCCAGGCGGGGCGGCCGGGATCGTGGAAATCGTGGAGCGCGTGGACGACGAGAGCCCGCAGGCGCGCTTCCGGCGTACTCTCCGAAGGCTCCTCCGGCAAGGTACAGGGGGTGAGGCTGACGGCGTGACGGATGACCGCCGCGTACAGCTCCGCCTTGTCGGTGAAGTGATAGTTGATGGAAGCGAGATTGACCCCGGCCTGGTCGGTGATCTCCTTGATGGTCGCGGCGTGGAAGCCCTTTTCCGCGAAGATCTTGCCTGCGGCATCGATGAGCTTTCGGCGGGTTTCCTGGGAACTGGCGTTGTTCTTGACGTTGGCCATGAGGGAACCTCCGTAACCTCCCTTAAGCATATCCGATCGAATGCATATTTCAAAATTGAATATGGTTTTTGCTTGCATCGAACGGTTCCATAGTTTATATTTGGTTATGAACAATGAGGCAGGGGGTTCAGGCGGCCCTTGCCCGGGGGGGAGGGCCGCGCTGATGAGTTGTGGGGCGGATGCCAGGAAGGGCCCGTTGGGCGCCAGGCGGGCGCGTGATGAGTGGAAGGTGTGCCGGGCGGCGGTTTGCTCACTTGACCAACCCGGGTCAATCGAATAACCTCGCCCCGCCCGGTAGCCCTCCGAGAGAGCGATAGCGGCGTTTCCATGAGAGTTTTGGTAACGAGTGGGCGAACCGGGCAGGCCCTCTCCCATGCGGCCGGAGAACTGCTCGCCTGGTACGGCGTCGGCCGGGGTTTCGACCCGGGCGAGTGTCCCGTGGGACGGGAGAGAACCTTGAGGGCATTCATGTTCACTTGGGCAGCAAAGAGGGACTTTTGAAGGCGGTTTCGCGTTACGCCCGCCGGGAGAATGTTCGAGCTTCGCTGCACGAAGCGCTTCTCAATACTCTGCAGATGACAGCATTCCCCAGGAACTGCCTGATGAAACTCGAGCGGCTGCTGATGGAAGAGGCGACTCGGGTGCTGGGTTTGCCGCCGCAAGGGGCTGTGTGAACGATGGCCGGGGTCCTGCCCCGCGGGGAGCGGAGCAGGGGGCAGCGAGATGAACCATGTGGAATCAAGAGAGTCAGTTCTGGGCATCGTTGACGGTGTCTTTGGGCGCGATCTTTCTGGGCACAGGTTGCGCGGTCGGCCCCAATTATCGCCCGCCGGTGCCGGACCTTCCGGAGCAGTGGCACCAGAAGCTGGCGGAGGGGACGGCGGATGTGCGGGAATGGTGGAAGGTCTTCGGCGACGAGAAGCTCACCGAGCTGATCGAGCGGGCCGCGGAAGGGAACCTGGATCTGCGCATGGCGGTCTTGCGGATCCGGGAAGCGCGGGCGTTGCGGGGAGTGGCGGCGGGTGAGTTGCTGCCCGTGCTGGGGGCGGAGGGCGGTTATCTGCGTTCCCGGGCCAGCGCGCACGGGCCGGCGGCCGTGCCGCAAGCGCCGGGGAATGCGGCGATCTTCGGGAACACGGTGGCCCGCGGTATTGCGGGCAATGCGTTGGGGAGCGGCTTGGCCACTGTGGCGCCTGACGTACCCACCGCGGTCACGGGGTCGGTTGCGAATGGGCTCATCGGGCTGATTCCAGGCCCCTCCGGCTCGCCGGAGACGGATGAGATCAATCTTCATTCGGCCGGTTTCGATGCCTCGTGGGAGATCGATATTTTCGGGGGCATCCGGCGCAACATTGAGTCCGCCGACGCGGAGTTGGCCGCCACGATTGAAGACTATCGATCCGTGCTGGTCAGCCTGCTGGCGGAAGTGGCCACGACCTACATTGATATCCGTTCGCTTCAGGCTCAGATCGAGGCTACCCGGCAGAACATCGAGCTCCAGCGGCACGCGGTGTTGCTGACGCGGGCCCGGTTCGAAGCGAAACTGGAGCCCGAGCTGGACATTCGCCAGGCGGAGACCAACTTGGCAACCACGGAATCGCAGCTTCCGCAGCTCGAAACCGCCCTCACGGTGGCGATTTATCGCATGGGCGTGTTGATCGGGCGGGAGCCGGCGGCGCTATACGACGAACTTTCGGTGGTGCAGCCCATTCCGGAGCCGCCGCCGGAGACCCTGGTCGGAGTTCCCGCGGACCTGGTGCGCCGACGGCCGGACATTCGCGCGGCGGAGCGGCGTCTGGCTGCCCAGACCGCCCGGATCGGCGTCGCCGCCGCGGATCTCTATCCGCGCTTCACGCTTTCGGGCACGTTCGGGTTTGAGTCGACGAATTTCAAGGATCTGCTGGATGCCCGGAGCATCACTTACGGTTTTGGTCCGGCGGTGCGCTGGAACATCTTCCAGGGGTTACGCAATCTGCATCGCATTGCTGCCCAGCAGGCGGCCACGTACCAGGCATACATCTTTTATGAGCGGGCCCTGCTGCTGGCGCTTCAGGATGTGGAATCTTCATCGGTGGCCTTCACGCGCGAGCAGGTTCGCCGCGCTGCCCTGTTGCGGGCGACGGAGGCGGGGCGGCGTTCGGCGCATCTGGCGGAGTCACTCTACCAGGACGGCCTGACGGATTTCCAGAATGTGCTGGATGCCCAACGCACGTTGGCGGGGTTGGAGGTTTCGCTGGCCCAGAGCCGCGGGCAGGTGGCTATTAATCTCGTGGCCCTTTACAAGGCCCTCGGCGGCGGCTGGTCGCCGGAGGTCTTCCCGCAGGAAGAGTACCTGGAGGATCCGAACGGGGTGTTGGAGAAGCCGGTGGATTTCTTCTTCTCGGGCGGCAAGAGTCCGCTGCCTTGGACGACCGGCACCGACCACGACGACGGCGCCCCGATGGGCCCGACATCAAACCCCGCGGAGTAAGGCAGGAGCTGGGCGGCGGTGGAATTGGATTTGGCATGCTTATGCCGCTTGCGGTGAACCAGTTTCGCACCAGAGCCTCGAGGGCTGGTCACCCGGCCACAACGTCGGGTGACCGGCCACTGAAGGGCGTATGAAACACCTGGACCGGCAATGGCGCGAATCTTTGAGGACGTGAGGAACTCATGTTAACGGCTGACAGTTACAAACGAGTGACCCTGATGGGCCTTCTGATCGGGGGATTGACCCTGGTGGGCTGCAAGCCCCAGCAGGCGCCCGCCCCCCGGCAGCAGATGACGCCCGAGGTTGCCTATGTAGTGGTGTCGGCGGAGCCGATTTCGCTTTCCACGGAGTTGCCGGGCCGCACGTCGCCCTATCTGGTGGCAGATGTGCGCCCGCAGGTCAGCGGGATCATCCAGTCCCGGCTGTTCGAGGAGGGCGGAGACGTCAAGGCGGGCGACGTGCTTTACCAGATCGACAAGGCTCGCTACCAGGCGGCCTACGACCAGGCCAAGGCGGCGCTGGCGGTGGCCGAAGCCCAGCTTCCGGCCCTTCGCGCCCGGGTGGAACGGTACCAGAAGGCCCTGGCTGAGCGGGCGGTCAGCCAGCAGGCCTACGACGAGGCAGTGTCGGCCCTGCAGCAGGGGGAGGCCACGGTGGACGCACGCCGGGCCGAGATGGAGCGGGCGCGCATTGATTTGTCCTACACGCCGGTGACCGCTCCGATCTCCGGACGCATCGGCCGGTCGAACGTCACCCCTGGTGCACTGGTGACCGCTCACCAGGCCACCCCGCTGGCCACGATTCACCAGCTCGACCCCATCTACGTGGACGTGACTCAGTCGACCGCCGAGCTGTTGCGGCTGAAACGCAGCCTGGAGGCCGGCCGGCTCAGCGCGGACCGCGACAACCAGCGAAAAGTTCGCCTCCTGCTGGAGGACGGAACGCTCTATTCCGAGGAAGGCACCCTGCAGTTCCGCGACGTGACCGTCGATCCGACTACCGGGTCATTCACCCTGCGCATCGTGTTCCCCAATCCTGATCACACGCTCCTGCCGGGGATGTTCGTGCGGGCCATCGTGCAGGAAGGGATCGCCGAGAAGGCCATCCTGGTCCCCCAGCAGGGCGTGAGCCGGAATCCGAAGGGTGAACCCATCGGGCTGATCGTGGATAACGAGGGCAAGGTTCAGCAGCGGAAACTCACCATTGAGCGGGCGATCGGGAACAAGTGGCTGGTCACGTCCGGCCTGTCGCCCGGCGAGCGCCTGATCGTCGAAGGCATGCTGAACGTGCGCCCCGGCATCACCGTGAAAGCGGTTGCTTTTGAAAGCTCCCAGACCGAGAAGAAGGAACTCAACACCGGCGGTCCCATTGCGAAGATGAATTAACGGAGATTTGTTGTGCTGTCGAATTTCTTCCTGGACCGCCCGGTTTTCGCCTGGGTGATCGCCATTGTCATTATGGTGGCGGGCGGTCTGGCCATTTATACATTGCCCATATCGCAGTATCCGCCCATCGCGCCTCCGTCGATCTACGTGTATTCTTTCTATCCCGGGGCTTCCGCGGAGACGGTGGAGAACAGCGTCACCCAGATCATCGAGCAGAAGATGGCCGGGCTGGAGGGCATGATCTACATGTCCGCCACCAGCGACTCGGCGGGTGCTTCCCGCCTGGAGCTGACTTTCGAGCCGGGCATGGACCCGGACGTGGCCTGGTCCAAGGTTCAGAACAAGCTCCAGTTGGCCATGGCCAGCCTGCCGGAAGTGGTTCAGCGGCAGGGCGTGACCGTGGGCAAGGCCACCCGCAACTACCTGATGATCGTCGGCCTCATTTCCGAGGACGGCAGCATGGACGGGTACGACCTGCGGGACTACGCCCAGTCCAACCTGGAGAAGGTGCTGGCCCGCGTTCCCGGCGTCGGCGAGGTGCAGAACTTCGGCTCCCAGTACGCGATGCGCGTCTGGTTGGATCCCGATCGGCTGGTCCAGTACAACCTGACCTTTGAAGATGTGGTGATGGCCATGAGGTCCTACAACGTCGAGATTTCCGCCGGCCAGTTCGGCGGGATGCCGGCGGTGGAGGGCCAGCGGCTGAACGCCTCCATCATCGTCCAGAGCCTGCTCAAGACGCCCGAGGAATTTGCCGCCATCCCGCTGCGGATCAATTCCGACGGTTCCATCGTGCGCATCAGCGACGTGGGCCGGGCGGAACTGGGCACCGACGCCTACGACATCGAGTCGTACTACAACGGCGTTCCCAGCGCGGGCATGGGCATCCGCCAGATGGCCGGCGCGAACGCGCTGGATACGGCCAACGCGGTCAAGGCCAAGCTCGAGGAGATGAGCCGGTTCTTCCCGCCGGGCATGAAGGTCGTCTACCCCTATGAGACCACGCCGTTCGTCCAGGTGGCCATCAACGAGGTGGTCAAGACGCTCTTCGAGGCCATCCTGCTGGTGTTCCTGGTCATGTACGTCTTCATGGGGAACATCCGGGCCACGCTGATCCCGACCATCGCGGTGCCGGTGGTGCTGCTGGGGACTTTCGCCATTCTGGCCTTGCTGGGCTACTCCATCAACATGCTGACCATGTTCGCCATGGTGCTGGCCATTGGTCTGCTGGTGGACGACGCCATCGTGGTGGTGGAGAACGTCGAGCGCATCATGAGCGAGGAGGGGCTTCCTCCGCGCGAGGCCACCGCCAAATCGATGAAGGAGATTACCAGCGCCCTGATCGGCATTGGGCTCGTGCTGTCGGCGGTGTTCGGCCCCATGGCCTTCTTCCCGGGCTCCACGGGCGTCATCTATCGGCAGTTTTCCGTGACCATCATCGCCGCGATGATGCTGTCCGTGGTGGTGGCCCTGATCCTCACGCCGGTGCTGTGCGCCGGACTGCTCAAACCGGTGCCGGCGGGGCATCTGCCCTCGGACAGCACCTTCTTTCTCCTGCGGCCGTTCTTCCGGTTGTTCGATCGGATCTTCTTCCGGTTCCGGGATATCTACACGGGGATAGTCGAACGCTCCTTCACGAGGAAACTGCGCTACATCGTGGTTTATGTCGTGCTGGTGGTCACGGTGGGGGCCGTATTCCGAAACCTGCCCACCGGCTATGTCCCGGAAGAGGACCAGGGCATGTTGATGGCCCAGATCGCCCTGCCCTCCGGCTCGACGCTGGAGCAGACCCGCGCGGTCGCCAACAAGGTGCAGGACTATTTCCGGGAGCATGAGAAGGACGCGGTTGAATCCACCATGACCATCTCGGGCATCGGGTTCGCCGGCCGGTCTCAGTCCAACGGCATGGTCTTTATTAAGCTCAAGGACTGGAACCTGCGCGACCGGCCCGAGCTGCGGGTCAAAGCGGTGGCCGGCCGGGCGATGGCCGCCCTGTCCTCGACGGTCCGCAACGCCATGATCTTCGTGTTCCCCCCGCCGGCAGTGGTCGAGCTGGGCAACGCCACAGGCGTTGACTTCATGCTGCTGGACCAGGGGGGGCTGGGGCACCTGAAGCTGATGGAGGCCCGTAATCAGTTCCTCATGCTTGCCCGACAGGATCCGCGGCTGGCGGCCGTGCGCCCCAACGGCATGGAAGACGTGGCGGAATACCGGGTGGACGTGGACTGGGAGAAAGCCGGCGCTTTGGGCGTGCCGATCAACTCCATTCACAACACCATCGCTTCCGCGTTCGGAAGCGCTTACGTCAACGACTTCATTCAGGGCGGGCGGGTCAAGCGCGTGTATGTTCAGGCGGACGCGCCCCATCGAATGCTGCCGCAGGACATCGAGAGCCTCTACGTTCGCAATACGGCCGGCAAGATGGTTCCCTTCTCCGCGTTTGCCTCTTACCGCTGGACGTACGGACCCGCGCGGCTCGAACGTTATAACGGCTTCCCCTCCCTGAATATTCTGGCGGAACCGGCGCCGGGGAAGAGCTCCGGCGACGCCATGGCGGCCATGGAAGAGATCGTCTCCAAGCTGCCTCACGGCATTGCCTTTGACTGGACCGGGCTGTCCTACCAGGAGCGCATGTCCAGCCGGCAGGGGCCGGTGCTGTACGCGTTCTCGATCCTGGTTATCTTCCTGTGCGTGGCGGCCCTCTACGAGAGCTGGCCCATCCCGCTGGCCAACCTGCTGATGCTGCCGCTGGGGGCGCTCGGCGCGACGCTGGCCACGTCGCTGCGCGGCCTGTCCAACGACGTTTATTTCCAGATCGGCATTCTCACCACCCTGGGCCTCACGACGAAGAACGCGATCCTGATCATCCAGTTCGCGCAGGAAAGAATGTCCCATGGAGAAGGGCTGATCGAGGCCACCGTGGGAGCGGCCCGGACCCGGTTGCGGCCGGTGCTGATGACCTCGCTGGCCTTCTTCTTCGGCGTGCTGCCGCTGGCCAAGGCCTCCGGCGCCGGGGCCGGGGCCATGAACGCCATCGGCACGGCGGTGACGGGCGGTATGCTCTCCGCCACGTTCATCGACCTGTTCTACATTCCGCTGTTCTTTGTGCTCGTCTCCCGCCTGTTCAAGGTCCAGCCGGGAAGGAAGGGAGCGGCCCAGCAGGAAGTTGCCGTCCGATCCTGACGGACGCATTCAGAGGACGCAGATGCCCGCCGCGGGGGGCATCTGCGTCGCTGAGGGTATTCGGCGGTCGGCCATCGCGCCGGCCGCCGTTCAGGAGCTAAGGCAGGGACGCGGTAGCCTTCAAAATCTGCTGGCCGGGGCGCGCGTGGCGGGGCTTGAGCCGGATGAGCGCGAGCAGGAGCTGTTGCAGAATCTCAATACCCCCGAGGATTACGCTTGCCTGATGGGCAGCGACTGGCGGCTTTCCCTCTTTGCCATCCGTCTGTTCAGCCTTTACAATTCTCGCCATGCTCTCAAGATTAAACAGTGTGGCGTTAATGGGTATTGATGCCATTCCCTGCGAGGTGGAGGTGGACGTGGCCGCGCGGGGGTTCGGGTCGCCGGCCATTGTGGGCTTGCCGGATACGGCGGTAAAGGAGAGCCTCGAACGGGTTCACAGCGCCCTGCACAATTCCGGGTATAGCTGGCCGCAGTACCGCGTGCTGATCAATCTCGCGCCGGCCGACGTGAAGAAGGAAGGCCCCGCCTTCGACCTGCCCATCGCCCTGGGAGTGATCTTCGGAGATGACGCCGGTTCGCCGGAGAAGGCCGCGCAGTACCTGATCGCGGGGGAGCTGGCCTTGGACGGGCGGGTCCGGCCGATCAAGGGGGCGCTGTCCATGGCCATGCTGGCCCGGGAGCGGGGTTTCGCGGGGCTGCTCATCCCGCGCGAGAACGCCGCGGAAGCCGCCGTGGTGGAGGAGGTGGAGGTCATCGGCATCGGCACGCTGGCCGAGGCGGTGGGATTTCTCACCGAGCAGTTGCCGCTGGAGCCGACGGTGATCGACCTGGATCAGACCTTCCGGCAGGCCTCGATGTACGAGGAGGATTTCAGCGAGGTTCGCGGACAGGAATCGGTCAAGCGGGCGCTGGTGGTAGCCGCGGCTGGAGGGCATAACATTCTGCTGATCGGGCCGCCGGGGACGGGCAAGACCATGCTCTCCAAGCGGTTGCCGACCATCCTGCCGCCGCTGACGCTGATGGAGTCGCTGGAGACCACGCGGATCTATTCGGCGGCGGGCAAGATGCCGCCGGGCGTGGCGCTGCTGGCACGGCGGCCGGTGCGTTCGCCGCACCACTCGGCCAGCGGGCCGGCCCTGGTGGGCGGCGGTTCCATCCCGCAGGCCGGAGAAGTCTCGCTGGCCCATCACGGTCTGCTGTTTCTCGATGAGTTCCCCGAATTTCCACGGACCATCCTGGAGACGCTGCGCCAGCCGCTGGAGGACGGGGTGGTCACCATTGCCCGCTCGCATTCCTCCATTACCTTCCCGGCGCGGTTCATGCTCGTGGCGGCCATGAACCCCTGTCCGTGTGGCTACTTCACCGATCCGAACAAGCCCTGCAAGTGTTCTCCGGCCCAGATTGAGAAGTATTTGGCCCGGGTGAGCGGCCCGCTGATTGATCGTATCGACATCCACATCGAGGTCCCGCCGGTACCGTACCGCGAATTGCGCGGCCGGCACGAAGGCAGCGATTCGGCCACCATGCGCGAGCAGGTCCTGAAGGCCCGCGAGGTGCAGCGCCGCCGGTTCGGCGCGGACAGCACCACGCTCAATGCGCGCATGAGTTCGCGGCAGTTGCGCAAACACTGTGCGCTGGATGCGGCCGGCGAGGCCCTCCTTAAGCAGGCCCTGACCGAACTGGGGCTGTCGGCCCGCGCCCATGACAAGATTCTCCGGGTGGCCCGCACCATCGCCGACCTGGGCGGTTTCGAGGACATCCAGTCCGATCACGTCAGCGAAGCCATCATGTACCGCCGGTTGGACCGGCAACTGTAAGCCCGCCCCGCCGCGCCGCTGCGGGTGAGTTGCGGCCGATAAATCGACGATACAGGCTTCACAATACAACCCTTACTACCGAATTGGGGGCAAACCGGAATGGCGCGCCGTCCGCTCGCCGTTGCCGGACAGATTTTGCTCGCGAATGGAGCGTTCATAAGTTAAACTGTCGGCTGCAGAGGAGTCAGCGGCGTTAGGAAAAGCCGGGCTGGCTCCCTCGCCGGTCAACTGGTCCGGGGTATCCATTCGGTTGTCGGGTAGAGCGGTTTCCAAGAGTCTGTCGAAAGCTCGCGAGCAAGGGGAACAGGAGTCTGGAGATGCGAAAGTGGCTGAGCGTCATCGGTCTGGCCGGAGTGATGGCCGTATGGGTGGACAGTGCCTCCGCCCAGGCCCCTCCGGAATTCCGGGCCATGGCCTGCTCGCGGTTCCAATGGCCGCAGGAGACCAATAAGGTTCCCGATCTGAACTTGACAAAAGCCTACATCGACAACCTGATGCAGAAGCTCAAGGCCCACAACTTCAACGCCGTGATCTTCCAGATGCGCGGGCAATGCGACACGCTCTATCCTTCGCCTTACGAGCCGTGGTCGAACATCTTGTCAAGCGACGGCAATGCGCCGGCCGGGTGGGGCGATTTTGACCCCATGGCCTATGCGATCAACGCCGCTCACGCCAACGGGCTCGAATTCCATGCTTACCTCAACGGGTGCGTGGCGTGGAATAAGGCTACGCCGCCCGAGTACTGCTCAAGGCACATCTACTGGGAGCATTGCGACATCACCGACCCGGACAAACGCGACTGGCTCCTGTGCAAATCCGATGGCACGCCGGTAGGCTTTACCTCGGAGTATGTCTGGGTGGCGCCGGGTGTTCCAAGCTTCCAGGCCTATTGGCGCAAGCAGATCATGTACGTGGTGGAGTATTACAACGGCTCGGACCCGGTCAAGCGGCCGGCCGTGGACGGCGTGCACTTTGACCGTTGCCGTCTGCCCGACAGCGTCTATTCGTATGACCCGATTTCCAATTCGCGCCGGCTGGGCGAGGGCAATCCAGATGGGCTGTCGATCGGGGACTGGACCGCCGATCAGATCACGCGCATGCTGACCGACGTATATGCCCAGATCAACGAATACACTGAGAACATCAGCCCGACCCGTCATCGCGTCAAAGTCAGCTCGGCGCCGCTGGGGCTCTATCTGCGGGAGCGATATCCCGGCTATCCGGCGGGCTATCAGTACGGTCGCTCAAAGTGCTACCAGGACGCTCAGGCATGGCTGGCGGCGGGGGCGCAGGACTTTATCTGTCCCCAGATCTACTGGGCCGACCCGCCATATCGCACCGGTACGCCTTACTTCAGCGACGTGTTGCCGGACTGGCTCTATAACAATAGCGGCCGGCACGTTTATGCCTACTGCAATGTGTCCGCGACGGGGCCCGGGCTGCTGGCCGAGAACAGCGTCATGAAAACGATGGTCGACCAGATCGGCCAGGGCAACGCGTACGGCACGGTGATCTGGAGCGTCGATCCATTCAATGACAACAACTATTGGCCGCTCTTCTCCGGCCCCGGCGGCCCGTATGAGTATCCGGCCCCCACGCCGGCCATGCCCTGGAAGGACAACCCGACGGACGCGATCATTATCGGAACGGTTACCGACGGCACGAACCCGATCGCGGATGTGCAGATTGCACGGACCGGGACGACCTACAAAGCTCTGTCCTCGGCCGACGGGCTGTATTCGTTCCTGAAAGTCCCGCCGGGAACCTACACGCTGACCTACACCAAGGCCGGCAAGCCCAGTACGACCCGTCAGGTGACCGTGGTCGCCGGGCAGGTGCTGCGCGTGCCGGAGGTTGTCCTGACCGATGTCTTGCCCCCACAGATTACAAACGTGCAGGCGACCAACATCGGCGACACGTCTGCCACCATTACCTGGACGACCAATGTGGGTTCAACCTCCCAGGTCGAATACGGTACGACCATCGGCTACGGCCAGAGCACGACGCTGGACGCCAATCTCGTGACCAGTCACTCGGTCAACCTGACCGGTCTGGCACCCGGCACCCTCTACCACTACCGGGTGATATCGAGCATCTCCGGCGCCAGCTCGACTTCCGCCGATTTCACCTTCACAACCACCGGTTCCCCAGCCTTGCCCGTTATCTCCAACGTGGCCGTGGGCAATTGGGGCGCGACGAGTTCCACCAACCTGAGCGCGGTTATCACCTGGACGACCGATTTGCCCGCCGATAGCCAGGTGGAATACGGGCTCACCACTTCCTACGGCTCCACAACCGCGTTGGACTCGGCCCTGGTGAACAGCCATAGTGTGACGCTTACCGGGCTGGCCCAGTCAACCCTCTACCACTACCGGGTCCGCTCCGCGGCCGCGACCGGTACCAGCTACTCCGGCGACTACACCTTCAGGACCGGCATTGTCATCGACAACACCGACTCCCGGTGCACTACAACCGGCAATTGGACTTCAGGGAGCTACACGGGTATCCCCAGGTTCGGCGACAATTACCTGTATGCCTCCTCGACCGGTAGCCAGAGCTCGACCACTGCCGTCTGCAGGTGGACGCCCAATATCGAGCTGTCCGGCAACTATGACGTGTATGTCTTCTACCAGACCGGCCACAACCGCAATTCAGCCGCTCCATTCACGATCTCTTACTTCGGTGGCCAGCTCCAGAGCATTCAGAACCAGTTGAGTGTGCCCTCCAGCGGTGGTTGGTTCAAGATCGGCTCCAACCTGCCGTTCGCGGTCGGCACGAACGGTTACGTCCAGGTTGCCAATAACAGTACCGACGGCGAAGGCCTGATCAGTGCCGATGCCGCTCTCTTCGCCTGGGCGGCTGATCAGCCCCCGACGGCGCCGACAGGCGTCACGGCCTCCGCGGTCTCCGCCGACTCCATTCAGCTCACTTGGACGGCCTCCACCGACGACATCGGCGTGGCCGGATACAAGATCTACCGTAACGGCGACCTCGTCGGCACGAGCCCCACAACCAGCTATCTCGATACCGGCCTGGCCGCGAACACCAGCTACAGCTACCGGGTCTCAGCGTTCGATGCGCTTCCTAACGAGAGCGCTCAGTCCAGCCCGGCGGTCAGCCGGACGACGCTGTCCCAGCCGCCCGCCTCAGACAGCGTGACGCCGGACAGGCCCGTTGCATGCGTTGGATATCACCTGACCTGGGCGGCTACCGAGGGCTTTGGAGCAGGAAAGGTCCAGTACTACCGCTATGCCTGGGACCGCAACCCGACCTACAGCTTTACCGGCTCGGAGCCCCAGTGGACGAGCGGCACGCTGCAGACCACCCTGGATGCCGAAGGCACATGGTACCTGCACGTGAAAGGCTACAACTCCGAGCACGTGGCCAACGGCACGTTTGACTATGCCGTGACCGCCTGCCTGCCGACCCCGGCCGATTTCGACTCGAACTGCACCGTAGATCAGGCCGACTGGGCTATCTTCGAAGCATGCGCCGCCGGTCCAGGGCTTCCTTACAGGTCCGGCTGCGGGTTGACGCCGGATGGACAGGGTATCATCCCTGCTGACTTCGACGCCGACGGCGACGTGGACCAGGAGGATTTCGGCGTTTTCCAACGCTGCTACACCGGCGGTGGACCGGCCGACCCGGCCTGCGCGAACCAGTAGCCCTCGCTGCAGGAAAGTCTTCCACCGTGTGACAAACACGGTCCCTCGGTGCGCAAACGCGAACGCTCCTTATCGGTCGGATTCTAAGCTTTGAATCAGCAATGTCTTAGGATCTGTGGTGAGGCGATGTCGGCGGTTCAGACATATTTTCTCTCGCTGACAGTGTATTCGCGTGGTAAACTGGTTCCCATACCGGGGTTCACGAGGCCCCTGCGGGCGTCGTGCCGGTATCCCAGTTTGCCCATGCCCGGGGTATGTCATTTGGTTGCCGGGCAGAGTTGTTCTCGAACAGTTTCCCATAGAGGCGCGCAAGCGAGGGTTGAGGAGTCACCGAGATGCGAAAGCGGTTGAGCGCAGGAAGTCTCGTCGCGGCAATGGCCGTATTTACCCAGATCACCATCGCCGCATCCGTCATCGTGGACAACAAGGACGCCGGTTTCAAGGTCCTCTCGGGTTCGTGGAGCACCGGCAGCTCGCCGACGCCCTATCCGCCCGACGGGAGCGGTGACTACCGGTGGACCTCCACGGTCAGCGGCTCTCCCACCGCCGAAGTTGAATGGCGTCCGCACCTGCCCTCCACCGGGAGCTACACCGTGTATGTCTGGTACGTGGCGGGCCCCAATCGCAGCCCAAACGCCGCGTATGTCGTGGATCATGCCAACGGCTCCACCACCGTCAGAGTCAACCAGCAGGAGAACGGCGGCCAGTGGTTCTCCATCGGCCAGTTCACGTTCAACGCGGGCACGTCGGGGCGTGTCCGGCTCCACAACCAGGATCAACAGGGCAGGGTGGTCATGGCCGATGCGGTGCAATTCGAGGAGGTGGTCGCCAGCTATAACCTCCACATGGCGGTCACGCCCGAAGGGACAGGAACGACCTTCCCGCCCGTTGGAGGGCCTTACGAGTACGGCCCAAACGAGGTCGTCAGCATTAGCGCCACAGCCGAACCCGGTTATGTCTTCGATCATTGGACGGTATCGGGCGGATCGGACGTGGCTTCGCCCACCTCGGCCCAAACCACCGTGACCATGGACCAGGCCAAGACGGTCACGGCCATCTTCGCCCCCCTCTACAGAGATGTCACCATGGCGGTTCGTCCGATCGGCGGTGGAACAACCACGCCGGTCGCCGGCGGCCCCTATGAAACGGTACGCAACCAGGTTCTCCACATCAGCGCTACTCCCGCCTCGGGGTTCGTCTTTGATCACTGGGAAGTCAGCAACGGATCCGCCGTTGACCAGCCCGCTTCGCCCAGCACCACGGTGACGATCGATCAAAGCAAGACCGTGACGGCCGTATTCCGCTGCCAACAGCCCCAACTGAACGTGCTGGTGACACCCCTCGGCGCGGGCATTACGACGCCCGCCGTCGGCGGCCCCTACGCGTTCTCTCCCGGCCAGACCGTGGACCTCTCCGCGATTGCTAGCCCATGCTTTGTGTTTGATCACTGGGCTGTGACGGCCGGATCCGAGGTCGCCAATCCGACCTCGGCCAGCACCACGGTCACGATGGATCAATCCAAGACCGTTATCGCGGTGTTCCGATCCACGCTGCCCCGTGATGGCGAGATCCGCGCGTTCTGGGCCGTGGCCTTCCAGCCCGGATATAAGAGCCAGAGCGAAATTGATACGATGGTTCAGGCCGCGGTGGACGGCAACTACAACGTCATCATCGCGCAAATGCTTGCCTACCAGGATACCGGGTCCGGCGCGCACGGTGCGTACTGGAATTCCAGCATTGTTCCCAAGGCCAGGGATATCAATCCCCCCGAATTCGATCCACTTGCGTATCTGTGCGAAAAGGCCCATGCGCACGGCATTCAGGTTCACGTGATGAGCGTCCCGTATCGCATGTGCCAGGTCTGGCCGCCGCCGAACAATCCATTCCTGGAGAGCCATCCGGAATGGTTCTCAGTGTCCCAGGCGGATGCCGGATGCATCATTCCAAAGCCGCTCAGCAACAACATCATCGTGCTGGATCCGGGTAATCCGGAAGTTCAGGATTACCTGCTCGCGATCATGAGGGAAATGCTCACGAACTATCCCATCGACGGCGTCCACTGGGATCTGGAGTATGTGGCCACCGGCTACTATCCCACCGACCTCAACAATCCCAATTCGACCTTGGCCCGTTTCCAGAGAATCAGCGGCTATACGGGTATACCGGACACCAGTTACGGTCCCTGGGAGGATTTCCGGCGTCGGGTCAACACCGAAATCATCCGCCGGGCCCACGCGGAAATCCTCAGCTTGTGCACGCCCACCCGTCAGATGCGCCAGTCGGCATCCCTGATCGCCTATGGTGGCATCGAAGCCAAATTCACCGATTCGGAGGCCTACAAGGAATTCAACGATTGGGAGTTTTGGACGCGGGCTGGCTATCTCGATACCGCTATACCCATGAATTACCAGCGCGAGCATAACGCCAGTCAGAGGCAGAATTTCCGGGACTCCATCCCGCAGGAGAATATCTGGAAGAACAACCGGGAGCTTGTGCCTGGCCTGGCCCATTACCTCAACTACTTCGAAGGCAGCCTGGCCCAGATCCGGTATTGCCGTGAGATGAACACGGACGGGATCGCATCCTATGACTACTGGTACCCCACCACGGATGGTACCAACGCCAAGGCGGATCCCACGTGGTACACGTCGCCCACGGGGGTCAGAAGCGTGTTCCCCACTCCGGTCCCGGTACCGACCATGCGCTGGCGCGATCCGGCCACGGCCACGGAAGGCACCCTCTGGGGCCGCGTCACGGATGCGGCCACGGGATTGGCCCTGGACGACGTGACCGTGCAGATCGGCGCCCTGGAGCCCGTTCAAACCGACGGTAACGGGTATTACGTGGTGGCAATGGCCAACGCGACGAGCTTGGGCACAGACTGGACCATCACGATCAGCAAGAGCGGCTATAAATCTGCCGTCTATACCGGCGTGCAGAGTGTTGCCGGGCAAGCCCGCCAGTATGATTTCACCCTGGAAGCGCTTCCGGCCCTTTCCGCCGTGGTCCTCATCGCTTCGCCGCCTGACGGCGGGCAAGTCACGGGCGCGGGCCTCTACGAAAATGGAACCAGCGTGACGGTCACGGCCACAGCCTTACCGGATTATCGCTTTGTCAATTGGACCGAGGATGGGGTCGAGGTCTGCAAGTCGGAAAGCTATACATTCACTGTTGCCGGCGACAGGAGCCTGGTGGCGAATTTCGTGGCGTACCCCCGTACCGCCAAGCCGGAGATCTCGCCGGCCGGCGGTGCCTTCAAAGCTTCCGCACAGGTGACCATATCCTGCGCGACGCCGGGGGCGACGATCACCTTTACGACGGACGGCAGCGAGCCGGCCGCCGACTCGACCGTCTATCTCGAACCGCTGGTATTCACCGTGCCGACTACCCTCAAGGCGCGGGCCTTCGCCGCGGGTTGTCGCCCCAGCGAAGTGGCGACGGCCACTTTCGATGTCACCCCCGTGTACTCTTTGGTTGCGAAGGCCTCTCCCTTAGGGAGCGGGACGTTCCGGGGCGAGGGGGTATTTCTGAGCGGCACCAAAGTGATGATCAAGGCGATCCCCAATGAGGGTTACGCTTTCGTCCACTGGACCAGGGACGAAGTGCCGGTCAGCACGCAGGCATCTTATATGTTCACCATCACCGACAATACGATCCTGGTGGCCCATTTCGAGCCGCTGGATCCCTGCCGGGTCACCACCGTGGCCTCGCCGGCAGAGGCCGGCTCGACCAGCGGCGGCGGGAAGTTCCCGATCGGAACGTCGTTGACGGTGAAAGCCACGGCCAACCCCGGCTACGTTTTCGTGAACTGGACGGAAGACGGCGTCCCGGTGAGCGTCTCGCCTGACTATCGCTTCAAGCTGAACGGGGACAGGACCCTGGTGGCCAATTTCTCGGCCGGCCAGGCCGCCTGGGGGGTCACCATTTCGCCGTCGGGCGGTATATTCTCGAGACCGGTGGAGGTGACGCTGCTCTGCGGGACGCCGGGCGCGACCATGACTTTCACCACTGATGGCAGCGATCCCACGGACGACTCACCGGTGTACACCGGCCCGTTCGTGCTGTCCACGTCCGCGGTGGTCAAGGCGAAGGTTCGCGGGGTGGCCGGCGGTTCCATTGCCACGGCCGAATTCACCGTAGCGCAATCGAACGCATCGAGCTTCCAGTTGACGATCATCGAGCCCAACGGCCAGTCCATACCGCACACGTATGCGGGAGGGCAGAGCTATCAAATCACAGCGCCGCCGGCCCCGGCCGGGCAGCGCTTCAGCTTCTGGAGCGGCGATGTCAGCGGCACGGACAACCCGATCACGATTTTCATGGATCGGGACAAGACGATCGTGGCCAATTACGAGGATTGCCCTGAGACGCCGTCAGTGCCTTGCGGAGCGGGAGTGCCCGCGTGCGGCCTGACCGCCCTGGTGCTGCTTGGCTTGATGAAAGTCAGACCGATGGGCAGGGTTGGCGGAGGCGTGTATTCTCCGCGCCGCTGAGAGGCTGTCTCCTCAGCCGGCCATGAGTCTGTCCCCGGCAGGGCGTCCTCCTTGAGTTGGCCTTGTTGCCCGGTTATCCTGCCCGTGAAGGCCCGCGATCGTCATCGCGACGGGTCGCGGCGCCTGGAAACCGATCGGGATACCGCCATCAGGAGCATACAGACATGGCCTTGGATGCCAGCCAGTTTGCCGGCAAAGTCACCATTGCGGACGGAGCCTGGGGCACGGAGCTCGACAAGTTGGGTTGCCCGCCCGGCTTTTGTCGGGAGGAGTGGAACGTCACCCGGCCGGACCTCGTCGGCAAGGTGGCCCAATCCTACGTGGAGGCGGGCGCCCGGATCATTCTGACCAACACCTTCGGCGCCAACCGCTTCGTCCTCAGCAAGCACGGCCGGGCCGACAAGGTGGCGGAGTACAATCGGGCCGGTGCGGCCATCAGCAAGCAGGTCATAGATGGCAAGGGCCACGTGTTCGCCTCCATCGGCCCCAGCGGCAAGCTGGTGATGATCGGCGAGGTGAGCGAAGAAGAGCTGTTCGAGGCCTTTCGTGAGCAGGCCGCGGCCCTGGCCGAGGGCGGCGCGGATGCGCTCGTGGTCGAGACCATGACCGACCTTACCGAAGCTGTCGCCGGCGTGCGCGCCGCCAAGACCACCGGCTTGCCGGTGGTGGCCAGCCTTACCTATGACTCCGGCCCGGAGAAGACCAATACGATGATGGGCGTCACTCCCGAGAAGGCCGCCGAAGCGTTGACCGGGGCGGGCGCGGACATCATCGGCTGCAACTGCGGCATCGGCATTGAGAACTACATCAAGGTAGCCGCCAAGCTGCGCGCGGTGACGGACAAGCCCGTCTGGGTAAAGGCCAATGCGGGGCTGCCCGAAATCGAGGATGGCAAGATTGTCTATCGCATGACCCCGCAGGAGTTCGCGCTCAAGGCCAGGAAACTCGTCGAGGCGGGGGCGAACATCATCGGCGGTTGCTGCGGCACAAGCCCCGAGTTCATCCGGGCATTGTCGGAGACGCTGGTTTCTGCGTCGTGAATCGTGCGAATCTTCGCTACCCCGGCTCTTATGACTCTGGCGCAACTGGATCGGTCATAGTGAGCAAGCCCGCCTGAGGCCGACTCGTTGAGGATGGTGGCTGAAAAGAGGGGAGGGGGTGCCTTGGGCATGCCTCCACCGCTTGAGGTGGTGACAAGCACCAACCGGCTCAAAGCCGATCCGTTGCCGTGGGGTGGCCCAGGTTCTGCGAACCTGGGCTCGCGATTTCATGGGCTGGCAGTACAGCGTCCGTTCGCGCAGCCGAGGAATCTCTGGCACACAAATCATGAGCCCACCTTCGCAGAAGGTGGGCCACCCGGGGCTTCTTGAGCGATGGTGGCTGAGAAGTGGGGAGAGCACGAGTATGCCTCTACCGCTTGAAAGTGGTGACAAGCACCAACCGGCTCAAAGCCGATCCGCTGCCGTGGGGTGGCCCAGGTTCTGCGAACCTGGGTTCGCGATTTCATGGGCTGGCAGTACAGCGTCCGTTCGCGCAGCCGAGGAATCTCTGGCACACAAATCATGAGCCCACCTTCGCAGAAGGTGAGCCACCCGGCCACCCGGCCCGCCATTACCCAATTAGAGGAGTAAAGGTCATAGGCCGGTCATCCGACCCGCCGCTGCCTGAATCAGAGAATCGAACGCCACAAGAGGCAGGGCACCCAGCTTGAAGAGGTGAGACGGCCAACTCGAGGACGTGGGGCACTCAACTCGAAGACGTGGAACGCCCAACTCGAAGCGGCGAAGCACCCCATGCACAGGCTTTATTGGCCCCGGATGAGATTTGACGCCACCCTCCGGCAGACATAACATCTCTGAAATCGTAATACCGGTCGGGAAGTACCGGAGCGCAACTGGAGATTCCGCTGATGCTTGCGATGCACATGGCCGACACGTTGCTGACCCCGAAGGTGGCATGGGGGCTGATCGTGGCGTCGGCCGTGGTGCTGGTCCTGGCCGGTCGGCGGACGCAGCGGGAGCTCGATCCTGCCAGGGTGCCGCTGATGGGCGTGCTGGGTGCGTTTGTCTTCGCGGCCCAGATGATCAATTTTCCGCTGCCGCTGGTGCCGGGGACCAGCGGGCATCTGGGGGGCGGGTTGTTGCTGGCGATCCTGCTGGGACCGCATGCGGCGGTGCTGGTGATGGCCTCGATCCTGATCGTGCAGTGCCTTTTCTTCCAGGACGGGGGGCTGCTGGCACTGGGCGCCAATATTTTCAATCTCGGGGTGGTTCCGTGCTATGTGGGGTACGGCGTGTACCGGCTGGTGGCAGGTGCTTCCCCCGGGCCGGGCCGGGCCTATGCGGCTCTGTTTGTGGCGGCTTTGCTCGGGGTGACCGCCGGAGCGGCCCTGGTTCCGTTCCAGGTGCGGTGGAGCGGCCTGGTGGCCGTGCCGTTCTCGGAATTTCTGCTGGCGATGATTGGATTGCACCTGCTCATCGCGGTGGTAGAGGCGTTCATCACCTTCGGCGTGGTGGGATATGTGGCCAGGGTCCGGCCGGAGGCCGTGGCGGCCGCGGGACGATGGGCCCAGGGAGAGGGGCGGCTCAGTACGCGGGCGGTGGCCGGTTCGCTATTGGTGGCGGCCCTGTTGCTGGCGGGGGTGGGGGCGCTCTATGCCAGTTCGTCGCCGGATGCGCTTGAATCGAAGCTGTCGATGGTGCGGGCCAACACGGATGAGACGATTCAGAAGGTGGAGGGGTGGCACGAGCGAATTGCCCCGCTGCCTGATTACGAGGGCATTGCCGGCTGGAGCAGCGCCGGTGGGGTGATCGGGACGCTGGCGACGTTGATGATCGTATGGCTGGCCGCACGGGCGCTGCGGGCCAGATCCTCTGCGAATCCTTCGGACTGCCCATTGCCCGGGGACGATCGCACCGGCCAGACGCCGGTGCCACACTGAGCGGAGACGCACCGGCCAGACGCCGGTGCCATACGGAGCCCATACCTCTGACGCGGCGGCCTCATGCATCATCACTACCTCGATCGCTTCGCCTACCAGGATTCGCCGGTGCATCGGCTCGACCCGCGGGCCAAGACGCTGGCGGTGCTGGCGTACAGCGCGGTGCTGATCTCGCTGCCGCGGTATGCCATTCCGTCGCCGGGGTACGTGATTTTTCCGTTCGTTTTGCTGGTGGTGGGTGGTATTCCCCTCTGGTTCGTGCTCAAGCACACGCTGATGGTGTCGCCGTTCGTGTTGTTGCTGGTGGTGTTGTCGCCGGTGTTTGACCGTACGCCGGTGCGCGTGGGGGAATCGGTGGTGATCGCCGGCGGGTGGCTGACGGCGGGGACGGTGTTGGCCCGGTTCGTGCTGGGGATGGCCGCCCTGATCGGGCTGACCAGCACGACGCGTTTTCCGGAACTGCTGAAGGGATTGGAGTCGCTGGGGTTGCCGCGGATGCTTGTGACCCAGTTGCGCTTTCTGTACCGTTACCTGTTCCTGCTGATTGACCAGTCGATGCAC
>JAAXZI010000039.1 GCA_012719955.1 Phycisphaerae bacterium
ACCCAAGGCGAGCGTCCTTCGTCGGCCCGGAAGACCGAAAATACCTCGAAAACGGGGCAGGCGCAACGGGGGGAGCGCTGTACAATGGCGGAACACAGCCCGGCGGCGTAGCCGGGCAAGGTCAAATGGGAAATGTCGGGTGACGGTTCTCAGCTTAATAACCGTTGCGATGCTACTCGGCACAACCTGGAATGGATCTCTCAGAGGCTGCCGCACCCAATTTAGCCAGTGTGTCCGCCAGTTCCAGCAGATCGTGGCACGAGTAAGCCGGTGGGCGGGGGGACTTGCAGGCCAGTAGCGTGTGAATCCATCGGGCTGGAAAATCGCTCTCACCGCGGACTGCTCCAACCAAAGCCCCGGCAATACAGGCGTTCGTGTCGGTGTCTCCACCCTGGGCAACGGTCTGGACCAGGGCTTCTTCAACGGAAGGGCTATGCCGCAGCTGGAAGAAGGCATTTTGCAGGGCCGTCAGAACCCAGCCCATCTGGCGGTAGAAGTCTTTCGGTGCATGATCTTTGGCGTTGGTCATCGCATTCAGCACGCCGGAGCGGCTCGCCGCGGGACGCGACTGCATGAATTCCAGGGCTTCCCGGTAGACCTCCGCCGGTCCAGCCCCGGTGCGGACGGCCAGTGCAATGGCATAGGTGAAGGCCACGCAAGCCTCCTGGCAGGTCTCATGCGGGTGACTGAGTTTCGAATCCCGGCATGACAGCTCGGCCAGCTTTTCAGCGTTCAGCTTCCAGCCGAAGACCCCCAGCGGGCTCTGACGCATCAGCGAACCGTTGGCCTGGCTTTCCTGTGAGGCTCGTGCCCGCATCTGCTCTGCGATGCCGGTACCGCTGGACAGGGCACTACCGAATGCTCGTGCGGTGGTTCCGCCTACATCAAAAGGACCGCTCTGATACCACTGGATGTAGGCTGCCGCTACCGCGTCATCCTCATAGCGTCCTTGCTCAACCAGACTGCGGGCCAATGCCAACGCGAGCTCCGTGTCGTCCGTGATTTGCCCTGGGAGCAATCCGAACGGTCCGCCGCCAACCAGATCCCGCACGCCCTTGGGATATCGCTTTTTGATCTGTTCTGCAGGCTCGAACTCCACTGTGGTGCCAAGTGCATCACCGATGGCCTGCCCAAGGAGGGCTCCACGAGCACGATTAAGAACGGCGGGATCGATCTCCTGAACGCTCATAAAATCCTCCGTCTGCTTAACGAACTCACAGTGGCTCCGGCGGATAACACAATTCCGGCCAGTCATCCCCGCAGCCCTGCTCAATGACAATATGTAACAGCACCGGCACGAGTTGGTGCAGCGTCTGGGTCCCGTACTTCAATGCTGTGCGGTTCAAGCGGCTGCCTCGTGTGCTGGCCCCATGCACAATCTGACCCCGCAGCACGAAAATGCGGTCGAGCACCTGCTTGAGAATGACGGCATGCTCTCGTTTTTTCAGATGGCAGTCCAGCCAATTCACATCTGCCGTTGCCCACCCCTTGGCCTTGGGGTGGTTGGGATTCCGCCAGAAGATCTGTGACATGTAAGGGTCGCCCAGAACTCGCTTGATGAGGCCATGGTGCTTGTGCAGGGTGGACCCGATCAGCAGATTATCCATTCGGCAGATTCGGTCGAGGAAATCGCACCGGGCCTGACTGTCGCCATCGGGGGCATTCAGTTCCGGATTCCACCGGCTGTAGAGACTGTTTAGGGCAATCCACATGAAGATGAACTTCCCCTCCAACTCGTCTTCCGGGAATTCGATTGCCCGCATCAGCCAGGACAGGGAGCGGTGGACGCGAATCTGCCAGTTCTGGTGTACATTGTTGGTAACAACGCAGCGGGCCTTGAATCGAGTTCGCAGAGAGGCAGGGGCAAGATCAGGCAGGACGGTAGCGGATGAACTGGCCATGGGCAGATCTCCTCCTCATGCGATCAGCAGTTTATGCCTCTGGTGCCACTCCAGGGCCTCACGAGCCGGGCGGTATTCCACACGGTCGGGCAGCCGGATCACCGTACTATCGAACTCCACCAGCCGGTCTTCCGTCGGTCGGGTGGAGTCCAGCACTGGGGAGACTTTCACTCTGTACTCCGGTGTCACCGTAAACAACCCCTCGTCAAAGCACCAGTGATGCACCGGGCAGAGTCCCAGGCCATTTCGCGGATCGTCGTTGGAGGACAGCTCGAAGGGGATCACATGGGCCGCCTCACAGATGCTGTGCCCCGTCACGGCGACCAGGTGGAGTCCACAAACGGAGCAGCTGTCCTGGTACAGACCTCTCACCAGGCGACGAAAACCCGTTCCATTCATTTCCTTCGAGGGTATCCGGGCCAGCGGTGTCGTCTCCCGCGCCCCGTCAACAGTTGGTCTTTCCCTCTATCCAGTCACCAGGTGGACTCCCCGGCCACAGATCTCGCTCAAAAAATGCGTGCGGAACCGGCTTGCCGACTGAACCGGGTGCGCCCAGGTTGCAGTGATCCAAATAATCAATGTCGGCGTGGATAGCGGCCCACCATTCTGCTCCCTCGTTTGCAAATCCCTCACATGCCTTGCCAGCGGCCCACTCCGCTGCCTCAGTGTCCTGAATGTTAGCCGCGGCATTCAGGACATACTGCACAACCAACGCAAACACACCAGCGCCATACATCCTCCAAAAGGCGTCCAAATCCTTCTCGCACCATCGATCCGCTGCCGCACGCGTTATGGCGTTTGCCTCTTCAGCAACATGAGCCGGCAAAGGTGCTCCCGATACGCACACCTGGCGGCAAGCTTCGATAAGCTCGTCCAGTTGGTCGGAGTGCGCTTGCCACTGGCGCGGCATGCTGGGCAGATGGGATGCCGGTCTGGCCCGCTGCATACAACGAACGGCCAGCGCGAGCCGCCCCAGATTGCAAAGATTCAAAAACGCGTAATATGCCTTGTATATTGGCACATCCATTTCACTCGAAACCGCGTCCGCGGGAACAGCCTGTACTCCGAGGAATTCATTATCGAAGATGACTTCCGGTGACTTGAAATAGGCCTCCAGGAAGTCTTGCACGGACGTCCGGCACGGCCTCAGGAGCGATTCCTCATGCTCAAACATATACAGCGTGCCGTCCTTCTTCACAAGAAACGCGTTTCCAATCCCATCCTCGGCGACCTCCATCAGGAATACGTCCGGATCCGGGTATTCCAGCCCGGCCTGCTCACACTCTTCTGGCGAGGGCCCCATGTCTTTGAACCAGGAACAAGTATAACCCAGACGCTCCTGGAAGAATCTGGGCGAAGACACAGACCCCGTCTCATTGATGCTCAGCCCAGGCGCGGCTTGAGCAATATCGAGCACAACTGCCGGAGGCAACTGTGGCCAGGACAGGAGCAGTGTTTTGAGGTAATCGGGATCCAGGAGCGGATACTGAAGAATGCGCTGCCCCCCCGCCCAGGTCGACCTGCAGACCGAAATCCGCTCCCGTTGGACAGATGCGCAGTGCGATGTTCCGGATCCGGTCTGCCCATTGCTGAAGCCTGGTTCCCGACCCACTCCACGCTTCCTTGATCAGCCGTGTGAGTTGTTCGGCATTCGAGACTCTGCTCAGCCACGTGACGGCTGGGCCACGGTCAATCCTGTTCTCCTGCAGCGCTCGCGTCGCTACGCTTCGCAAGTAGTCGCAATCAAATGGCGGTGTTAGAGTATGGCCATTCATGCTACGTTCACCGCCCCGTGGCTTAGTAACCCATGCGCCTGCGCCAGTAATCCCAATTATGGGGCGCAACCACGTTGTCACCAGTTGCCTGCATCAGGTTATCAAGTACTGACACCTCATCCATGATGCTCATTTGCCCACTTCTTCTAATTGTCTGCGAAATACCTGCTATCTCAGCCAACGCGGGGGCCACGATCATACCCAGGATAGTGACGCCCAACATAACCCCGCCCGCAATGACTGTTCCTTTGTCAGCACGATCTGCACAATCTGACAACTCGGTGTTGCATTTAACAAGTGTGCTGGTACACATACTTTACTCCGGCGTGCATGTCAACGAAGCTACACTTGGCCGCATCTTGGCCGTTCTAACGTGGGATCCAATATGACGAGCAGATGCAACTACTGGTATACTGTCTGGTTCATGCCGTCGCTGCAGCACATGCTCGGATCGAATGCCGGGATGTGTAGAGTTGGCACCTCTGAATCACCACTTCGTTTGTGGTGTCGCACGCCCCATTTGGATCACGACTCACGAACCGCCCCGGCTTCGGGCTGTGCCAGCGGTTGCGGTTGTAGTAGAAGCCCCTCTGGCAGGGCGACGACGGAAGAGAGTCGGCCGTAAACGCGTTGTAGAAGAACAGCCCCTGATTCTGGCCAGCCTGGTAGCCTTCTGTAAACGGCACGGGGGTGAAGCCGTCCGACTATCTCATGGACCTGCCCGCGCGGGTCGCGGCCACGGCCCTGGGCCAGCTCGATCCATTCCTGCCGGATAATGGAAGACGGTTCGCGCTGCTGCTTCAGCTTCGGTCACTTCCTCAATGACGGCCCCGGCAAGCTAACCTGCAACCCGCTGCCGCAGCTTTCACTTCGGCCAAGGGAATTGCTCGAACGCTTACTTGTAGCGACGATACGACGATAACCTGGGGGATCGGAACTTCAGCCTCGGCATGCCCCCCGCCCTGGGCCCCAAACGGCATGCACCGCTTGGGCAAGAAAATCCGGGCCACACACCCTAATGCCGGGAAAGTACGCTAAACAGCGTTCAGAACAGGACTTGCATTCAACAGCGGGCGACGAGGCTCGAACTCGCAACATTCAGCTTGGAAGGCTGATGCTCTACCAATTGAGCTACGCCCGCAAGTCACCGATCGGCAAAGACTTATGCCCATCCAACCGCTCGGCATCCATGGCCTTGTGCCGGCCATGGGGCCTTGTACCGGCCATGGACCACTACATGATACCTTTTCGAATCGTCCAGGCAAGTTTTCCGGCCGGTAGAGCCATTCCGGCCGGGCGATCCCCGCTACCGGCGGGCATCCAGGATCGCCTCCCCCCTGCCCATGTCGGCGGGCCGGCGGATGCCGCTGACCTGGGCTGTTCGCGCGTGCGGGTGGCAGGTCCCCGCCGGTGGATACACGTGGTCGGATCATCGCGGTGGATACATGACGCCGCCCCCGAGGCTACCAGTCACGGGCGGGGAATACAAGCCGCGATTCGCCGGCCGTTGACTCGCCAGGGGCGTGGTCTGGGCGGTTCGACGGCGAAGGCAGATGCACCGGCGGGATGGCCTTGAACCCGTTCCCCACTTGCCGGGGACTTGGGCACGGGCCGCCTGAAAGGCACGCTTCCGTCACTTCTCTACCGCACCCCCCAGGGGCAAGGGGATGGCCGCATCGATAACGGCATTGATTTTGACCGCATAGCTGGTGCGGGCGGCAATGTCCGCATCGGTTACCAGGTGGACATCCAGCAACCTGTCGCTGGCGTATCCGGTCCGCAGGTAGTTCTGTTCCGCCAGGCTCAGGCTCCAGCCTTCCAGCCAGAGCAACAGCGCCTCTCGCTGGGCTTGGTTTCCCTGGAAGTGCACCAGCAGGTCGATGTCGCTGCCCGGCCCCGCCGTCGCATTGGCGGTGGATCCGATCAGGTAGAGAGCGCGGACGCCAAAGCGCCTGGGATCCAGGCGCAGCGCGAGCTGCTCGGCCATCCGCTGGCGCCATCGCCAGAAGTCCTCCGAACGTGCCTCAACCGGCTTGACTTCGACCGGGGGTACCTCACTCGGCACGGCGGGCTCGGCAAGAAATCCGATCGCCCTGCCCAGATCGGCGTTCATCAGGATTCTGAGGATCCGGCCATCCTTGCAGCCGGGCACATCGATCACGCGCAACACGTCGGAGAGGTGTTCGTATTCAGGCAGCATGCCCGCCAGCATGTTGGGCGCGCTGTTGAGCAGATGCTCGTTGAATACCACGCCCGACTCGTCGGGATAGAGCGGGATGTACCGGATTCCCGCCTCGACCATGTCCTGGAAGAAGTGCGTGCCAAACGACAGCTCGGGGGCATAGGCCCCCTTCCTGCGGGCGATCTCGATCAGCACGGCGGTATTGCTGATGTCGGAATAGGTGACCTGCACGCCCTGCCGGATATCGCCGCGGCTGCCCCAGCGTCCCGGCCCCATGAGAATGAAACGGCGTTTGGGCAGGAGAGCGTTCAGCCGCCCCACCGCGCGGCCGATGTCGACCAGCGCGTCCCGGCTCGTCTGCCGGGCGTAGCCTTCCGGCGAGACATAGACCACATGGGAAATGTCGGGCACGCGCCCGTTGGAGATGAACCTGTTCGCGGTGAACAGGATTTGGCGGTCGGGAATGTCCTGCGGAATGACGCTGGGGGCCACCTCGTCCGCGGTGTACTGCGGCCGGCACTGCAGCAGATAAAACGTCTGGCCATCCGAAGCGAACTCGATATCCACCGACGTCTCCAGTTCTTTCCGCAGGGTCAGCAGGATGGCCCGCATCCGCTGGATGAAGGGGGTACGGGTCACCAACCCTTCGAAGGTCACGACCAGCTCGTCGCGGGTCACGTCCAGCTCGATACCGGAGGTCGAAGCAATGTTACCCTGATTATAGACCGAAACGAGGTGGTGCAGATTCGGGATTTCGTGACCATGTTCGCGCAGGAGCCGGTCCAGGGGGATGGTTTCAAAGCTGCGGGTCTCGAGATTGATCACATCAACCCGCGAAGGAGAGTAATGGCGGATCTCTTCCGGGCTGACATTGACACGTAACCCGGGCTGCCCCGGCGAAATAAGGATCGGATAGTCATCGCTCACGCGGTCCACCGCGCGCGTACCGAGCCCGGGCACCATGCGCACCAAGCCGTCATCGCGTTTGAGCCGCGGCGACCAGCGAAACTCATTGCTGCTGAACGCCACCCCCGAGAAGACCGGCAGGACATAGGGCCCCACGCGCGTCCCGACCACCTCCTGGATCATGATTCCCATCTCCTCGTGGAAATCCAGCAGGCCGTGCTCGGCGCGGTAGAGAATCGGATCGGGCCCGAACACCGAGGCGTATATCTCGGCGATGGCGTCCTGCAGGGCCTCAAGCCGCTCCTGTTTGGTGCCCTGGTTGGCCAGGAAGAGGCTTCTGTACTTGCCGTAAAACCCCGAGCCGATGCGATCCTCGAGCAGGCTGGAGCTGCGCACGATGATGGGGTGCTCCCCGAATTCGTCCAGGGCCAGCGAGAGCCCTTTTGAGATGTCCGCGGGGAAGCGGGCGTGCTTGAAGAGCTGGATGATGTTGGGGTATTCGACGCGGATCTGCTCGAGATCCTTGTACTTCTGCTCGTTCACATCCCCAAGATCGTTGTAGCGCAGAAACTCGGTCAGGCAGTCGGCGGTCAAATACCAGGTTCTGGGCGTCTTGATGTCCTGCAAAAGCGGCTCTCTGGCCGCCGCCCGGCGCAACACCTGCTGGGCGAGGAACAGGCCGGTGCTCTTGCCGCCCAGCCGCCCGTTGCTGCCGGCCGGATAGATGATTCGCGGGGCCAGGTCGAAGAAGTCCGAGACCTGCAGGTGGCGCTTGGCCAGATTGATGAAGTCGGCGTGGTCGGAGAAGAACCGGCGGATCAGGGAGACGAGCAGCCACTTCTCGGTGGAGGGGGCGAGGCCGCCCTCGCTCCCGGCCAGGGTGCGATACTGCAGGAGCGCATCGATGATCTGGTCGAGCGGCGTGTCGCCGGAATCCACCGCCTTGATGAGAAAACTGAGCTTGTTCTCCTGGATCCACTTGTGCAGACACGCGAGAATCTCCGCGTCGCTCAGGTGGCGGGCGGCGATCGCAAATACCCGGTCGCTCACCTCCAGGATGCTCTCGCGGGACTGCTTCTGGCTGGGCCGGTTGCCGTCGGCGATACTTTCGGCATTCCCCACCGAGAAGTCGGAGCCGAAGGTGTTCAGCACCTGGCGCGACTCCTTGACCCCGCTCCAGAACAGGTGGTACAGCATTTTGCGCGAGATCTGGAGGTAGAGCTTTTCGTCGGTCCGCCGCAGCAGGTCGACAATCACCATCCATTGGTGATGGTTGTTCGCGGCCGGCTCGCGCTGCGCGGATTGCCACTCGCGCAACTGTTTTTCGAGCTTCCGATGGAAGACCGTCTGGCCGATACGATCGGCGATGGTACGGAGAAGTTTGCGCTCCTTTTCAAGGAACACCCCCTCGTCCGAGGCGGGCACCTCGCGAATGTAGGAGACCTCGACGCAGCCGATGGCCCGACCATCCTCTTCGATGGGCACGGCATCCGACCACTGCGTGTGGACGTAGTCAGGCGGCTCGTAGACCTCGTCGTGGCAGACAATCCGCGCCCGACAGAGCTTCGGGTATTGCCAGCCGAGGGGCAGCGTCGCGATGATGTCGCGAAAGATGTCCGGCAGGGACCGGGCATCGTCGGCCAGCAGTTCCTCAACCTGGTAGAGGCAGTCCAGTTCCTTGGCACGCTCGCGCAGGATTCTGAACCGGTCGTCCGCCTGTCGACTGTTGCTCATCGGCTGCGCCTTTCGCGTTCGTGACTTTTCAGGATGCCCACACCCAAACGAACGGGACAGCTCGATCCGGCGTGCCTTATCCGCGTGACAGACCGTGGCCCGGGGCCAGCCGCCAGGCGCCCTGTTCCAGTGCCGTTTCCAGCGCACCAGTTGCTCGGCGGATCAGGCGGGCAAGATGCCCGCCCTCCAGAACGGCCAGCCCATCCCCCGGCCCCGGGCCGTCCACCCGGGGCCGCTATAGTGGCAACGCCGGCACGAAGTCGCGGAAGTCTCCAACCGCGAGCGGCATCAGGCCCATCCGCGCAGTCTCACCGCCTGGGCCACACGGCTGATGGCAATCACATACGCCGCTTCGCGCATGTAGAGCTTCTGCCGGCAGGCCAGGTCATGGACCGCGGAGAACGCCGAGGTCATCTTGGAGTCCAGTCGTTTGAGCACCTCCTCCTTCTCCCAGAAGTAGTTGGTGTTGCATTGCACCTGCTCGAAGTAGCTGCAGGTCACGCCGCCCGCATTGGTGAGGAAATCGGGCAGCACGAAGATGTTGCGCTGCCGGAGCACCTCGTCCGCCTCGGGCGTGGTGGGACCGTTGGCTCCTTCCGCAATGATCTTCACGCGCTTGGAGAGCTTCTGGACGTTGCCGCGGTTGATCTGATTCTCCAGCGCCGCCGGGATCAGGATATCGACATCCTGCTCCAGCCAGGCCTCGCCCGGCAATTGTTCGTAACCCAGATCCCGGGCCCTATTCTTATCGATGCCGCCGAACTTGTCGGAGATGGCCCGCAACTCCTCCAGGTTGACACCGCTCTTCCTGCGGAAAGTATACGAAGTCTTGTCCGCCTGATCCCAACAGGAGACGGCCACCACGGTGCCACCGAGCTGAGTATAAAGCTGTACGGCGTGCTGGGCTACGTTGCCGAACCCCTGCACGCTGGCCGTGGTCTTTTCCGGCGAAAGGCCCAGGACTTTGAGGGCCTCGCGCAGGACATAGATCACGCCAAACCCGGTCGCCTCGGTGCGGCCCAGGGAACCGCCCATGCCCACCGGCTTGCCGGTGATGAACCCGGGGTAATGCTCGCCAGAAATCATCTCATATTCGTCCAGCATCCACAACATGTGCTGGCCGTTGGTCATCACGTCCGGCGCGGGAACATCGCTGAGCGGACCGACATTCCGGGCGATCTGGCGAACCCAGCCGCGGCAGATCCGCTCCTGCTCATGCTGGCTGAGATGGTGCGGATCACAGATCACGCCGCCCTTGCCGCCGCCCAGCGGAATATCGACCACCGCGCACTTCCAGGTCATCCACATGGCCAGGGCACGAACGGTGTCGATCGTCTCCATCGGGTGAAACCGGATGCCGCCTTTCGCGGGGCCGCGCGCATCGTTGTGCTGCACGCGGAAACCCTTGAATACTTCCACCCGCCCGTCATCCATGCGCACAGGAATGGTGAACTGATACTCGCGCATCGGTTCCCGCAGCAGGGCCCGAACGCCTTCGTCCAATTCCAATAGCGCGGCTACCTTGTCGAACTGGGATTGTGCCACCTGAAAGGGATTATACGAGCTGGTTTCCATACGCATTGGCCTTTCTTTGTATTGCTTTGAATGAACTTCCAAGAGCAAATGCAATCCTTCCGATCCAGGTCCCGGTTGCGGAGCGTGCCGACCGTTCTGAACCTGGTATCCCGGATGGCGTCTATCGATACTCCTCGCAGTGCCAGACCCCGCCCTCCGGCCGGGGCAACCGGCAGGTGTCCGCATTGTCACAGTTCACGCACAACCCGAGACGCCGGCCGGCGTCCTGGGCCTGCTCCGCGGGCGCGGGGCGGACGCGAACCGGTTCCGGAATCCGCACGGCACCGGAGACCTCAAACTCCTCGCAGAAGAAAACGGGCCGTCGGGGCCGGCCGCGCCTGGCATGCTCCTCCGCATGATCGCAATTTGAGCACAGATCCCGGAACGCCCCGGGGCCATCGGGTGGGTCCGCCGGTGGAGTCGGCGCATCTACTCGCTCAGGATCCGGGCCTTTGCTGGGCATGATTCAGCTCCTTCACGCGGGAAGCTCCTGACGCTTCGGCAACAGCTTCAGTGCGGCAACGATGCGACTCAGTTGACAGACCCCTTGGCACGTGGACTGCCAACGGCCCGCTTGCGCTTCGGCCTCCCGGGCGGCAGCTTCTGCAAATGCTTGTCAATCAAGGGAAAATAGATATGAACAGATTTTTATAGAGATTCGCACGCGGGCTTCACACGGACCGTTGGTGCGGGCGGCGAACCGGGGAATTTTGGATCAGTGGGGAGAAATTCCCCGGTTCGAATCTGCTCAGCGGGCAGCCTGTATTTCAGCGTTCTTCAGTTTCTCACGCAAGGTCTTGCGATCGATCCGCAGTATCTCCGCGGCCCGGGTTCTGTTCCCCCCCACGCTGGCGAGGACCTGGCGAATGTACTCGGCCTCGACCACGGCCAATGGCCGGGTCAGGTCTTGCTGATATCCGATGGAGAAGCGCAGTGGCTCCGGCAAATCCGGCACGTCGATGGTGTCGCCATCGCACATGACCACCAGCCGATGGATGAGATTCTCCAATTCCCGCACATTTCCCGGCCAGTGATAGCCCGTTTTCAGGATCCGCATGACCTCGTCGGAGAACTGTGGCGGGGGCTTGCCCACCTTGCCGGCGAACTTCCTGGCGAAATGGTGGGCCAGCAGCAGGATATCGTCGCCACGCTCCCGCAGAGGGGGCAACTGGATGGCAATCACGTTCAGGCGGAAGAAGAGGTCCTCGCGGAACAGGCCCTTCTTGATCAGATCGGGGAGGGACTTGTTCGTTGAGGCCAGAACCCGAACGTCCACCTGCCGGCCCCGCGTAGAGCCGACCATATAGACTTCCTGGTCCTGCAGCACGCGAAGCAGCTTGACCTGCATGGTCAGGCTGGTTTCGCTGATCTCGTCGAGGAAGATGGTTCCGCCGTCGGCAGTCTGGAAGAAGCCCGCGCGGGATTCCAGGGCGCCGGTGAAGGCCCCCTTCATGTAACCGAACAACTCACTTTCCAGCAGGCCCTCGGGGATGCCGCCGCAGTTGACCGGGACGAAAGCCGCGGCGGATCGTTGACTGCTGTAGTGAATCGCACGCGCGACGAGTTCCTTGCCCGTCCCGCTCTCGCCGGAGATCAGGATGGTGGCCGAGCTGGTGGCGGCCTTGCTGATCACCCTGAACACTTCCTGCATGGGCGCGGACTCGCCGATGAGCCCGTAAGGCCGGGTAGACGCGGGCAGGGTCTGGGCGGTGCCGAAGCGTCGTACGCGCAGTTTCTCCATCGCCCGCCGGACCGCCGCGAGCAGTTCCTCGTCGGTGAAAGGCTTGGGCAGGTACTCCTCCGCGCCGGTCTTGACCGCTTCCACGGCCCCCCCGATGGAGGGATACCCGGTGACCATGATCACTTCGGTGTCCCGGCAGTTGGCCCGGATGTGCCGGACCAGGTCCAAGCCGCTCACCCGAGGCATCTTCCAGTCGGTGATTACCAGGTCGATGGGCGTGGCCTCCATGATCTGGATGGCCTGGGGAACGCTGGATGCGGTGAAGACGGTGTATCCGGCAGCCAGGAGGTTGCGCTGCAACACCTCGACGGTATTGGGCACGTCGTCCACGACGAGAATGGATGCCTTCTTATTCGTCTCGGCCATTTTTCCGCTCTCCGTTGGTTCGCTCGCCCGCGTCTACTGGCAGCTCAACGTCGAATCGGGCGCCCTGCCCGGGAGTGCTCTGCACACGAATCGTCCCGCCGTGAGAGGTCACGATGCCGTGCACCACGGGCAAACCCAGCCCCGTGCCTTCGTTGACGTCCTTGGTCGTAAAGAACGGCACGAAGATCTCCCTGAGAACCTCCTCGCTCATCCCGACGCCATTGTCCTGAACAGAGAGGATCACGCGGTCACCGGCGGCACGGGTGGCAACCTCCAGAACGCCGCCCTGGGGCATGGCGTGGACGGCGTTGACGGCCAGATCCACGACCACCTGGCGTAATTGCGAAGCGTCGGCGGTGATTTCCGGCAAATCCCCGGCCAGGCGGCGCACCAGGATGATGTCGTTCTTGCTGCACCGCTGTTCCAGCAGGGCCAGGGCCTCTTCAACCACGCCATTGAGATTCAGCCGGGCCTTCTGAGGCGGCATCTGACGGGAGAACAACAACAGGCTGTGAATGATCTGCCGGGCATGCAGACAGGTGGCAACGATTTTGGCCAGATCCTGACCGACCTCCGAGGGCAGATCCGGGTGCTTCTGGGCCAACTGGGCAAACCCGAGGATGTTACCCAGCGGTTCGTTGAGTTCGTGGGCGACCCCGGCGGCCAACTGGCCGATGGTTGCCAGGCGGTCCGCATGGCGAAGCTGCTTCTGGAGGCGCAACTGGTCCTCCTCGGCCTGCCTTCGCTCAACGATCAACGCAATCTGCCGGGCCATGGTGTCAATCAGGTGGCGTTCTTCCTTCAGAAACGGCCCTTCGCAGGCGGGCGGCATTTCCTCCAGATAAACGACATCGATACGGCCCTTCGGCTGGCCGTTCACCAGGATCGGTGTCGACTGCATCTGGCAGCCTTCCCTGAAATTGGCGGTCACATACGACCGCCCCTCGAAGACGATCCGGCCGGCGGCTCGCTCCGGATACTGCCAGGCGGGCGGCAGCAGCTCAACAGCGCCCTGCAGGATCTCCGCCAGGGAAATGCCGGAGCGTTCCACGAGCTGGGCGAGGCTGTACAGGCAGGTCAACTCCTTGACGCGCTCGCGGAGATCCGCATTCTGTGCTGAGGCATGGTTCATGTTCGTCTCGCCCGGCCGGCCTGAGCGGAGCGTGCCCAAGTCCGGGCCACATGGTTTTCTACCTCCAAGACTCTCCCCCCCCCGGGAGCCGGTGATCGGGCAGCCATGCGTGAGTCAGTCGCCCCGCTTCGGCAGCGGCAGATACACGGTTCAGCACGGCTCAAGAGCCGTGGCACACAGCAAGAGCTTCTGACACACGCCAAACGCAACAGCACACGCCAGAAGCAGCGACACACGGCCTTCCGGGACAGACGCCAAAACCTGATCGATTATGGATGAAACTCCATTTCCCCTCTGTCCAGGATCGGCGAAAAAGCCGGCAGCGCAGTGCATCCGGCGGTCGGGATGTTGACGGCGCGATGCCATCCCGCGGCCGGCACCTCCATTCAGGTGAACGGGCCGCCGGCGGCACAGAAGAGGCGTGGCAAACCCCGGCGATACAACCTGGATCCAAGGCCGGCCGTGCAGGCGACAGCCGCTTACTCCTCGAGCGTGGCCGAATCCTCGATCGTCAGGTGGTAGGAAGCACCGCTTGCCATGCCGCTGACCATGTCGATTTCCGCCGAAAGCCACACCTTGCCGCCGGTGAGACGATAGCTGTGCATACCGTTGCCGACGAGAACCCATGAGAGCCCGCCTACCCCCGTCATCGTCACCTGAGCCTGGGTATAGTACTCGGTGAATTTGGGCCCCAGGGTAATCGTGGTCACCAGTTCGGTCAGCTTGCCATAGGGCGTGCTGGATTCCACAACGTCCCCCACCTTGATGGGCGTGCCGTTGTCCCAGCACAACAGGCCATCGGCATTAAAGGTCAGCCGGACGATTCCATCCGCAGTCTGCGTCTCGGGGGGATAAGCGTCGCCCACATTATCCAGGGTGTAGACGAGGGTCCGCTTTCCACTGTAGGTGCCTTTGGGGACGCCCTTGGTCTGAGCAGGTTGGGTCGTGGGGTTACCGCCGCCGGTTCCGTCGTCATCGCCGCCATCCCCGATTCCGGGGTTGAGGCCAGCGCAGGACTGCCCCATGCACAGCACCATGCACAGCAGGATAGCGAACAGGCCGATTGCGTATTTCATGTGTCGGTCTCCTTCGTCCGGCAGGCATTCCGTGCCCGCACAGTGGGCTCTACGGCCAGCCTACGTGTTTAACCCAGATGACCTTCAGGTACAAGGGCGAACGGGACCGGGCGGGAAGAGAAGCGATGGCCGAAGCATTTTCCCACGCCCACCTGACAATGCGTAAGGCATTGGTATTCGGATAGTTATGTACAAATCTGTACAACCACTCCGAAAACGGCGCTCGACGCCGGGGATTGCCCCGGCCGGTGGCCTGTGGCATGGCGAATGAGCCGGTTAGTGGGGAACACAATGGAGCCACCCCCCTATACGCCGGCAATGCGTCTGTCGCGCGTGGGTCAGTCGCGCCGCTCTCGTCACGGCAGAGACGGTTCAGCACTGCTAAAGCCTGTAGCGCACAGCCTTCCAGGACAAAGCCCGAATGGGAGCACACCAGAATTCCTTCTGGCCGTATGATGCGGATGCCAAAGAGCCGAGCGATCGAACGCTTTCCCGCGTCTTGTGCGCGAGGGATTGAATCCAACGCACGGGCGCGGGAAAAATATCAGACGAAAACTCACAGCCGCCTGACTGTCCGCCCGCCCATCCGGTTTGCATGGCGGCTGTTCCCCGGATAGCTTTCAGGCACAGGAGGCAAAAAATATGGGCGGACTCTTCGCAGTAGCATCCCACGAGGATTGCGTACGCGACTTATTCTACGGAACGGATTACCACTCACACCTCGGCACCAAGCGGGGCGGGCTGGCCGTCGCCCATGGCACGGGCTACACGCGGTACATCCACGATATTACTACTGCTCAGTTCCGGTCCAAGTTCGGGGACGATGTGCGCCGACTGAAGGGCCGGCGCGGCATCGGAGTCATCAGCGATTACGAGGACCAGCCGCTGATCATCTGCAGCCATCTGGGCACGTACGCGATCATCACGGTCGGGCGTGTCCTCAATATTGATGAGCTGGCCCGCAAGGCGTTCAGCAGGCAGCACGTTCATTTTTCGGAGATGGGCGGCGGCGGGATCAACCCCACCGAGCTGGTGGCCATGCTCATCAACCAGGAATCCTCGTTTGTGGCCGGGATTCAGAATGTCCAGGAGTGCGTGGACGGCTCGTGCTCGCTGCTGCTGCTGACCCAGGAAGGGATCTACGCAGCCAGGGACCGGTACGGGCGGACGCCGCTGGTGATTGGGCGGAAACCCGAAGGATACGCGGTAACGCTGGAATCCTGCGCGCTGCCCAATCTGGGTTACGAGCTGGAACACTTTCTCGGCCCGGGGGAGATCGTGCTGGTGACCGAGGATGGGATCGAGCAAAAGCAACCGCCGGGAGAGCGGATGCAGATATGCTCGTTCCTGTGGGTGTATTACGGCTATCCGGCATCGAGCTATGAGGGGATCAATGTGGAGGCGGTGCGCTATCGTTGCGGCGCGGCCCTGGCCCGCAACGAGCAGGTGGACGTGGACCTGGTGGCGGGCATCCCGGACTCGGGCACCGGGCACGCGATCGGATACACCAACGAGGCCCGGGTGCCCTACCAACGACCATTCGTGAAGTACACGCCGACCTGGCCGCGGAGCTTCATGCCGCAGGACCAGGAAACGCGCGAGCTCGTGGCCCACATGAAGCTGATCCCCATCCAGGAATTCATCCAGGGCCGACGCGTGCTGTTCTGCGAGGATTCGATTGTCCGCGGCACGCAGCTCCGCGACACCATCCGCTTGCTCTTCAACTACGGCGCGCGGGAAGTGCACATGCGCGCGGCCTGTCCGCCGCTGATCAACGCCTGCAAGTTTCTCAATTTCTCCCGCACCAAGTCGGAGCTGGACCTGGCCGCCCGCAAGGCGATCAAGGAACTGGGCGATCGCGACCCCTGCGTGGCGGAGTACGCCGATCCGGGCAACCCGAAATACGCGGCCATGGTCGAGCGCATCCGCCAGCGGCTCAACCTGACCACGCTGAAATACCAGCGGCTCGAGGACTTGGTCGCGGCCATCGGGCTGCCCAAGTGCAAGCTCTGTACCTATTGCTGGGACGGCGTGGACAACCGCAAAGGCGAAGAGCCCTCGCTGCCCTTTCCCGAGAAGGTGACGACCTCACCCGCGCCGGCACCCGCCCGTATCGAAAAGATTGAACAGGTCAAGGCGGCGGCCAAGCCGTCAGACGGGCGAAATGGGAACGGTGCGATCCGCCCGCAAACCTGAGAAGGACATCGCCGAAACGGGGTGCGGAATCCAGACGGCGCCAAGAGGCGAGGACAACATGGATTCCGACTGCAACAATAGGTGATTTTCCTTGCATCCGGATTTGCAGGCCGGTAATATGCCCTTCGGGCCAGAGTTAGTGAATACTAACAAATTGGTGATGGTGCCTGCGCGTGTACTCTGCGGCCAGTCGGTGGCGTTGGGCCGGCTTTTCTTTGGCTCCGGAAGTTAGTAATCGCTAACTTGCGGATGAGCCCCCCGGACGGCGGCACCGGCAGTGGCGCGTTTACGGTCCGGAGAGCGTGTCGGGCAGGGATGCAACGTACGGACGCGGGCTTGCGATTCACTTTATCCCATTCTTGAGGCGAGGTGATTCATGAGCGCTATCGGTGCGCACGTGCGAACCGGGCTGGACGAGCCGCGACAGGTGTCGTTGCCGGTCGTGGGCCAGTCGATGGGGAGCGAAGAGGCGATTCGGGCGGTTCTGGCCATGGAGCGGGCCCGGCTGATGGATGAGGCCGGGCTCAACGTCAGGCCCATCGCTCACTTTCGCCGGCCGGCGGAACGGGCCTTCACCAAGGCGGAACGCGCCCACGTGACCGTGCTGTTTGGCGGGTTGACCCTCCGGCACGAGCACCTGCTGGTCGCGGCGCTGGAGGGACTGGGCTACAGGGTGGCCCTGGTGCCCACGCCGCGCAAGGCGGATTTCCAGGCCGGCAAGGAATACGGCAATAACGGGCAGTGCAACCCGACGTACTTCACCGTCGGGGCCTTGGTGAACTACCTCAAGGATCTGCGCGATCGCCAGGGGCTCTCCAAAGAGGAGATTCTGCGGGACTACGTGTTCATTACCGCCGGCGCCTGCGGGCCGTGCCGGTTTGGCATGTACGAATCGGAATACCGGCTGGCGTTGCGGAACGCCGGCTTCGATGGCTTCCGCGTGCTGCTGTTCCAGCAAGGCGGCGGTCTCAATCAGTCGGAGCTGGAGGCCGGGATAGAGTTCAACGTGAACTTCTTCCTGAGCCTGCTCAACGCGATCCTGATGGGCGACCTGCTCAACGAGGTGGCCTACCACGTGCGGCCCTACGAGGTAGTGCCGGGCCGAACAAACGAAGTGTTCCGCGCGTGCGTGCAACTCTGTCAGGATCGGCTGCGAAACAAGCGCTACGACCATCTTCGCGGGGGATGGCCGGCCTGGGTGCTGAGCAAGCTCGTCTCTGTGTCAGGGCCGGAGGATGCGGCCAAGTTCCTGGACCAGCTTCGGGGCGACTACTACGTGTCCGCATTCCGGGAATGCGCCCACATGATTGACGAAGAGATCGAGGTGGACTACACACGGCCCAAACCCATCGTGAAGATCACCGGCGAGTTCTGGGCTCAGACCACCGAGGGCGACGGCAATTTCAACATGTTCCCGTTCCTGGAGCGCGAGGGCGCCGAGGTGCTGGTGGAACCGATCGGGACGTGGATCGCGTACCTGATCAACCAGGTACGGACCGAGGCCCGGGACCGGCGCGGCCTGAAGAACGGAGTCGAGCGGCCGGGGCGATGGGCGATCCGCGAGCGGCTCCGGCTTCAGGCGGAGTACTACCGGAAAGTGCTGAAATTCAACCTGGCGGAAAAGGTGCTGGTGCGGGAATTCAACCGGCTTCGCGCGGGGCTGGGCGGGACGACCCACCCTCTGGCCAACCAGCTCGAACTGCAGCGTCTGGGACACCCCTACTACAACAGCCGGACCGGCGGCGGCGAGGGGCATCTTGAAGTCGCCAAGGCCATCTACTACTGCAACCGGGACCTGGCCCACATGGTCCTGAGCCTCAAGCCGTTCGGGTGCATGCCCAGCACCCAGTCGGACGGGGCTCAGGCGGCGGTGGTGGCCCACTACCCGGACCTGATTTACCTGCCGATCGAGACCTCCGGCGAGGGCGATGTCAACGCGCACAGCCGCGTACAGATGGCCCTGGGCGAGGCCAAGGTCAAGTGCCGCAACGAGTTCAGGAAGGCGGTGGAGCGCACGGGGTTCACCCTTGAGCAGATCCGCGACTATGTGGCGGCACACCGCGAGCTGCGCCGGCCGTTGCTGCCGGTGCCCCACCGTCCGGGGGTCATCGGCCGGGCGGCCAATTTCGTGCTGCATGTCGGGGATCTGATGAAGGCCGATCCGGCGCTGGCGGTGGCCCGGCGGGCAATCGCGGCAGTGTAGGGCCCAGCGGCGGACAGCCGGTGATTCCAGGCGAATGACGAGGGACAGGGAGGTTTTATGGCCGTGATTTCTTTGACGGTCGCGAGTGCTGAAGGAAAGTCAAGCGGCGGATGTTCTTCGGGCGGGTGCTCGATCGGCGGGTGTGGTTCCGGGAATGGGAACGGCCACGCCGCCCCCCTGCTTTTACAGTTGAACGTCGGCGCGCTGATCACCGAGCGATCCAGGCCCCGGATCGAGCCGCCGCCCTTTGAAGGCACGCCCGAGTATCCCCGGGGGCTGCTGATCGGGCTGGACGTCGGATCCACCACGGTGAAGTTCGTGGTGGTGGATCCGGTGACGGACCGCATTCTGCTCAAGGATTATCAGCGGCACGAGACCCGGCAGCCAGAAAAGTGCCTGGAGATGCTCGCCCGGATTGAAGCCGAGTTCCCGCACGTCCCCCGCAACGCCTTCCGTATTTTCGTGACCGGCTCGGGCGGAGCGAACATCGGACGGCACATCGGGGCCAAGTTCGTGCAGGAGGTCAACGCGGTCTCGCTGGCCGTCGAGAAGTACTATCCGGATGTCCAGAGCGTAGTGGAACTCGGCGGGCAGGACGCCAAAATCATCGTCTTCAAAACCGACGAAGAAACAGGCAGAAAAAAGAAGATCCCCTCGATGAACGACAAGTGCGCCGGGGGAACGGGAGCCGTGATCGACAAGATCAACGCCAAGCTGAAGATCCCGCCGGACAAGCTGTGTGAGATGGGCTATGACGGGTTGCGGCTGCACCCGGTGGCCGGCAAGTGCGGGGTGTTCGCGGAGACGGACATCAACAGCCTGCAGAAACAGGGTGTGCCGCCGGAGGAACTGATGGCTTCTCTGTTCGAGTCCATCATCATGCAGAACCTGTCGGTGCTCACCCGGGGGCACACGCTGCGCCCCAAGGTTTTGCTGCTGGGCGGGCCGAACACCTACATCCGGGGCATGGTGGAGTGCTGGCGGCACAATATTCCGCTCATCTGGAAAGAGCGGCGCGTGCAGTTGCCCCCGGGGGCCACACCCGAAGAGCTCATCATCGTGCCGGACAACGCCCAGTATTTTGCGGCCATCGGGGCGGTGGAATTCGCCAAGGTGGAGCTGGAGGACAACCCCAACCAGGGCGTGTACCTGGGGCTGGACGGGCTGAAATGGTACCTCGAAGTCGGGCGGATCGAGGAGAAGAAGGCGGCCGGTTCCGCCGGACTGGTCAAGAGCGAGGAGGAACTGCGGCGGTTCATGGAGCGATACCGCAAGGAGCCGTGGAGCCCGCCGAAGCTGCGGCCCGGAACGCAGGTCGAAGGCTTCATCGGTCTGGACGGCGGCTCGACCAGCACCAAGGCCGTACTCCTCGACCGAGATCGCAACGTGGTGGCCAAGGCGTACCAGCTTTCGAAAGGCAACCCGATTGAAGACACCATGGACGTGTTGCGCGAGCTGGAACACCAAGTGCATGAACAGGGCTGCACGCTGAAGGTGCTGGGCGCGGGCACCACCGGGTATGCCAAGGACATCCTGAAGGACGTGATCGGCGCGGACGTGGCCCTGGTGGAGACGGTGGCGCATACGGAGAGCGGGCTGTTCTTCTATCCCGGCACGGACGTCATCGTGGACGTAGGCGGCCAGGACATCAAGCTGATCATCCTGAAGGACGGGCGGGTCAAGGATTTCAAGCTGAATACGCAATGCTCGGCCGGCAACGGCTACTTCCTGCAATCCACCGCCGCCGGGTTCGGCCATGACGTCCGGGAGTACGCCGATCTTGCCTTCAGCGCCCAGGCCATGCCGGAGTTCGGCTATGGCTGCGCGGTGTTCATGCAGTCGGACATTGTGGATTTCCAGCGGCAGGGATGGACGGCCACGGAGATCATGGCCGGGCTGGCGGCGGTACTGCCCAAGAACATATGGTTATACGTGGCCCAGACACCCAACCTGGCCAAGCTGGGCCGGAAGTTCGTACTCCAGGGCGGCACGCAACACAATCTCGCGGCGGTCAAGGCCCAGGTGGACTTCATCGAGTCGCGTTTCGCCGGCACGGGCATCACGCCGGAGATCATCGTTCACCAGCACTGCGGGGAATCAGGAGCCATCGGCTGCGCCATCGAGGCCCATCGGCTCTACACCGAGCAGGGACTGAAGACCTCCTTCATCGGCATGGAACGGGTTCAGCAGATCCAGTACCGCACCACGCGCAGCGAGGCCACACGCTGCTATTTCTGCAAGAACAAGTGTCTGCGGACCTTCATCGACGTAAAGACGGAAACCGGTAAGACCGGCGCGTTGATCGACCTGTCCGCGCACGTGATCAAGAACGGGGCCGAATCCGGCCATCACGCCCGCATCAAGCGCGCTGCCCGCGAGGGCGAAGAAGTCGAACGGCCGGCGTTCAAGAAATCGGGCCTGGGCTTCCAGAGCAAGGTGCCCCTGCAGCCGGGCGAGCAGCGGCTGATCATCGCGACCTGCGAAAAAGGCACCGTGGAGAGCGTGGACGATATGCGCGAGATCAAGGCGGGGCTGGATGCAATCAAGAAGGCCAACCCGAACCTGATGCAGATCGCCGCCCGTGACGCGTTCAAGGCCTGCGAAGTGGAGAACGTCTCCGATCCGCTGCCGGAAGCGAAGTGGTGGCATGCGCCCGCCTGCCGGCAAACAGTCCGGCGGCGCCGCGAACTGATGCAACGCCGCGCGCAGGTGCGCATCGGCATCCCGCGGGTGTTGAACATCTACAGCCACGCGCCTTTCTTCATCGGCTTTTTCCAGTCGCTGGGCATCCCCCACGGCAACCTGGTCTTTTCAGACTACACCAGCGAGGAGCTGTACAAGCGCGGGGCCAAACGCGGCTCAATCGACCCGTGCTTCCCCAGCAAACTGGGCATCCCGCACGTGCACGACCTGCTGTTCGTGCAGCATGAGAAAACGCCGCTGACGCACATCTTCTTCCCGATGGTGGATTCGTTCCCCACGATCCTGGAAAACGTGCAGGCCAGCCGGGCCTGCCCGACGGTGGTGGCCACGCCCGAAGCCACGCACGCGGCCTTCATCAAGGAAGGCGACCTCTTCAAGGAGCGTGGGATCGTCTACAAGAAAACCTTCCTGAACCTGGATCAGCCGGCGTTGTGCGCCCGGCAGATGTACCTGGACTGGAAGGATGAGCTGGGGCTGTCCGAGGGGGAGGCCGAGCGGGCGACGCAACAGGGCCTGGCGGCACTGCGGGGCTTTGAGACCCGCATGCGGCGGCTGGCCCGCGAAGTGCTCGACCAGTTGGAGCGCGAGGACCGGCTGGGGGTGGTGGTGTTGGCCCGGCCCTACCACAACGACCCCGGCGTCAACCACGAGATCTGCGACGAGCTTCAGAAGCTCGGTTACTCCATCTTTTACCAGGATATGCTTCCCACCGATCCGGACCTTCTCGAACGGCTCTTTGGCGAGGAGGTGCGCATGGGGCACTTCCAGTCACCGCTGTCCATTGATGACGTCTGGAAGAACAGCTACTCGGAGAACACCAACCGCAAGCTCTGGGCAGCCAAGTACGTGGCCCGGCATCCCAACCTGGTGGCCCTGGAGCTGTCCAGCTTCAAGTGTGGGCACGACGCGCCGATTTACTCGAACATCGAGGAGATTATCGAGCGCTCCGGCACCCCCTACTTCTGCTTCAAGGACATCGACGAAAACAAACCGGCCGGGTCCATCAAGATCCGTATCGAGACCATCGCTTACTTCCTGAAGCGCTACCGCGAGCAAATGGTACGGGACAGGCAGAAGCGGGCAGCCATCGAGAGGAAGCTGGCACACCTGGAGGCGCAGTTGCGACGCGCGGCTCGCCGGGCGGAGACCGGCCTCCCTGGTGAGGCGCACCGCAACCGTTCTGATTCGCAACTCAGAGAGGCAGTTCTCACGGCCCTGGAAGCTGAATAGAACCGCCCCCAATCCAAACGACGGATCACGATTCAGGTGGACCGGCGGCCGGCAGCCCGTCCCGCGTGGCCGCGTTGATGGGCACGTCCATTGGCGCGGCGTCCCTTTTTGCCTTCGAGAAACTCCTTGAGGGCCATGGCCGCGTTGTGCTCCTGGTCGCGCGAGCCGTATACCAGCGTGACCTTCCCCTGAGAGGCCTTTTTTCGCAGCAACTCCACGGCCTCCGGGCGGCCTTTAAGTTCCTCGAAGTAGCGGCGGCGAAACTCATTCCACTTGGCCGGCTCGTGGCCGAACCATTTCCGCAGTTCAGGGCTGGGAGCCACATCCTTGAGCCATAAATCCAGGGCTGCCTCGTCCTTGCTGACACCCCGCGGCCATAACCGCTCCACCAGAACGCGGAAGCCGTCGGTGGGTTCCGGCGCGTCATAGGCTCGTTTGGTGATCAACATGTCTGTCGCCTCCCGCTGATTTCTCAGACCGTCACCGGCTGGTGGGCCGGCTGGTACGTGCCCGCCGGTTTCCGAAAGCTGATCGCAAAGCGGTTCCAGCCGTTGATGGCCACCACCGCCGCGGTCAGGTCCACCAGCTCCTTCTCATCGAACTGCCCGCGAGCCCAGGCATAGACGTCGTCGGGCACGTGGTCCTCACAGACGCGGGTTACCGCCTCCGCCCACGCCAGCGCGGCCCGTTCGCGCTCGCTGAAGTACGGCGACTCCCGCCAGACCGGCAGCGCGTAAATCCGCTCCTCGCTCTCTCCGGCGGCACGCAAGTCCTTGCTGTGCATATCCACGCAGTAGGCACAGCCGTTGATCTGCGAGGCCCGCAATTTGACCAGTTCAAGCAGGCCGGGCTCCAGCCCACAGCTCCGCAGGTATTTGTCCAGCCCGTACATGGCCTGCATGACGCCGGGGGCCACCTTCTCATAGGGAATACGTGGGGTCATCATGAATCCTCCTCAGAACTGTTGTTTCTGATCGGGAAGCTCTTCATGGGCATCCCCCATATTCTTCATCCTATGCCCGAACTGATGGAATACCCTGATATACTATGGAGGATAGATGGAATGCGGCCGGGAAACAGCACGGAGCCAGACATGAGCACGGAAACGACTGAGCGTCTGCGTGAACACCCCGACACGCGGCTCGCGGACTCGCAAGTCGCGGTGGACTTTGAAGCCGTGGCCGCACGTTTACGGGCGGAACCGAGCGCGGGCGAAGGTGGTCACCGTCAACAGGTGGTGTACCGGCACGGCCCGGTTACCATCACCTTGTTCACGTTCGACCGCTTCACACACCTGCCTGAACATGCGGCCAGGGGCGTCGTGAGCATGCAGGTGCTTCGAGGCCGGCTGAAAATCACGGCTGAGGGCCGGGTCTACCAGATGGGCCCCGGCCAGATGCTGACGCTCGCTCCCGAAGTCCGCCACGCCGTCGCCGCTGAAGAGGAAAGCGACCTGCTGGTCACCATCTGCCTCACAAAATGATGTCACGGCCGAGCCCCATACCGGTGTTCTCCCAAATACCGGTGTTCGCCAAAATGATGTAGCAGCCGGGCTCCGTACCGGCCGTTCGTGCCGGAGCCCTCCACACCGTGCCTGCCGGGCTCCGTACCGGCCGTTCGCACCCACACGTCGCAACACCGTACCCCGGCAGGGCTCTTTATACCAGCCGTTTTCGTTAGCCCCGAAGAGACCGCTGCGAGCGCATCCACTGACTTGGCCCCGCGGTCACTTCAGCAACTGAATACTCCATGAGCCGTTACTCATACTCAATCAGCAGCGCGGAGAGCACATCCGCGTAGAGGCGATGGCCAAAGTCGTTGGGGTGGTTGACGCCGTTGCCGGTCAGGTCGAGATAAGGCTTGCGGGCCAATATCGCCTCCCAGACCGCTGTCATGTCCGCCAGGGCCACGCCGGGGCCGGTCAACTTGCGCATTGCGTCGCGATATTGGAGCAACCTCTCCGGATTGGCCAGGCGCCAATCCCTGTTCGGCAACATGGAGGCCACCAGGATAAACTCGGCTTCCGGCCGGGCCTGGCGCACGGCGGCCATCTGGGCCTTCAGGTCGGCGATGAAGTCTTCGACGGGCCGGCCGCCCGTTTCGCCGGTGCTGTCGTTCATGCCCCAGGCGAGAATCACCAGGTCCGGGTTTTCGGCCGCAACCGGGCCGATGTGCTGAAGGCCCCAGGCCGCGGTCTGGCCGCCCTCCGAATAGTTGCGGAAGGTGATGGTGGAGCGGTAGGCCCGGGTGAGATTGGCCAGCAGCAGCTCCTGATAAGGAGGTTGGAAGGGCGCGACTCCGGCCCACTTGGACGCGTTGCAGCCCGTGGAAATGCTGTCGCCGAAGAGGACCACTTTCAACGGGCGGCCCGCGCGCAGGGAGCGAATGGTGGCCGGCAGCTCACGTTCGGCGAACCGGGGCGGCGGGACCGTCCATTCATCACCGGCGTGCTGGTAGGTAACCACCACCTGCATGTCCGCGTATTCGTGAGTAGCGCCGAAGAGAATATCCCCCCGGCCATCGCGCCGGACGAGACCGAATGGTTGACTGCCCTTAGGCGGGGTAAGTTCCGCCATTGTCTTGGCGGGAATCGTTGATCCCTGAGGCAAAACGAGCGATCGAGAACCGGCCGTGTGCTGGTAATCCGTGCCGGGACGATAAACAGTCTTCCCGTCAGAGCTGGCGACGGACAGGATCTTGAGCGGGGCAAACAAGAGCGTACCGGTGGCCGGCCCGCCGTCTTCCGGCCGGATAAAGAGCACGCTCTCGCCGATCATGGTGTTCGATTTCCAGAAGGGCTTCGAAGCATCGGCGACGGGCTGAGTCTCTGGCGCAGGGCGCGACTCCGTGGTGGCCACCACTCCGGAGTGCATGTAATGACACGCACCAAGACAGGCGGGAAACCAGGAGACCAGCCGGATCCATGCGAAGATTCCATTGCGAGTTGTCATAATCGTGGCCAGTCTACCGGGGACGCTCCGGCATGCAAGCGGCCTTTCGATTGATTGTGCCACAAAGTCAATGTACGTTAGTCGCTTTCGCGCTGGGGCGGTCCCTCAAGCGTTGAAGGTTGCAAAGCCCGAAGGCATCAAGGAGAGGCATCATCACATGGCAGCAGGCAGGGAGAGAATATCGCGGCGAACGGCCTTGCGGCGCAGCTCACTCTTCGTTGCGGGTGCGGCGGGGATGGCATGGCCGGGATGCACGCACCTGCGGCGCAGGGACGCACGGCCGCAGTCGCCCTTACGAATCGGCATCGTCACCGACGTTCACTACGCCGACAAGGACACCTTGCGAGAGCGCCACTATCGAGCCAGCCTGACGAAGCTCGCCGAGGCCATGGCCCATTTCAACGAACTGAAGGCCGATTTCGTTATTGAGCTGGGCGACTTCATCGACGCGGCCGCTTCGCCCGAGGAGGAGCTGGGCTGGCTGAAGCGGATCGACTCCGTCTTCGCCCAGGCACGCTGCCCGCGGCACTATGTCCTGGGCAACCACTGCGTCCAGACACTTACCAAGGAACAGTTTCTGTCCCAGTGCGGGCGGGACCGTTCTTATTACTCGTTTGAGGTCGGCGGCTTCCATTTCGTTGTGCTGGATGGCTGCTTCCGGCAGGATGGGCAGCCTTACGGGAACCGGAACAGCGAATGGACCGACTCCAACATCCCCCCCGCGGAACTGGACTGGCTGGAAGCGGACCTGGCCCAGACGCGCCGGCCGGTAGTTGTCTTCGTCCACCAGCGGCTGGACGTGGATAATCATTATGCCGTCCGGCAGCAAGCCGAGGTCCGTCGGCGTCTGGAGGCCTCGGGCAAGGTGCTGGCGGTGCTTCAGGGGCACTACCACGCCGGGGATTTCCGGGAAATCAACGGGATCCGCTACTGCACGCTGAAGGCCATGGTGGAGAGCAAGAGAAATGCTTACGCCCTGCTGACGCTGCAGCCAGAGGGAGCCATCCGCATGGACGGCTATGGCCGGCAGGAGAGCCGGGATCTCTGATGCCGATTCCGGGCGATCGCCCCCTCCGGTCCCCTGGCGGCCAGATGTTTTGCGGCCGGCAACTCCAAACCGCCCCTGTCGGCGCCGGATCGGCTGTTTCTCAATACAGGAGCACGGGTTATGGATCAGGGATGCGGGTCATGGCGCGTCACACTCCAGTGGCAATTGAATACTCTTTCATGAAGAGCCGGATACAGTGGCGCATTCGCGTCATCTCGTGGCGACTGCCCCCCGGTCGGCCCCCTAAAAGCACCTCAGCAGTTCAATTTATACCCCAACTTGAAGAGTCGGGTAGCCCATCGGGTTTTGGGACCCTAATATCGGAACATGAAAGCGATTTCACTGGCTCGTGCTCACCGGTCTCCGGCAGCCGTCGGGGAATCCACCAACTCCAGACATAAACACGATTTGCGCCCTGTGGGCAGTCCAGATAAGTTTGACGCCCAACAACCAGGGGTTATGATGGAGTCTCCCGGTCGAGCTGCGGGCTGCGAACCGACTTGTTGCTCAAGCGTAGGAAGCATAGAAGCGGTGAACACACCAACGGACGAGCAGTTGCTGGCGGACTATGTCGCCGGTCAAATCGACGGATTCGAGCTGCTGGTTCGACGGCACCACCAGGAGCTGTTCCGATTCCTGGTCCGCTTCACCGGAAGTAGCTCGATGGCCGAGGACATTGTGCAGGAAACCTTCCTTCAGGTTCACCTGTCAGCGGTGAGCTTCGACCGGACGAGGCGCTTCAAACCGTGGCTGTTTACGATCGCGGCGAACAAGGCGCGTGACCTGATGCGCAGCCGCCGTCGTCGCCCGGAGGTGCCGTTGGACGCCCAGGTGAATTCGGACGAAGAGGAGAGCCAGCGTTTTCTGGATTTCCTGGCGGACAGCGCGGCGGCTCCGGCCGGCAGCATGGAGGAAGAAGAAGAGCGGGCGTTTGTTCGCGCGGTGATGGAGCGTCTTCCCGAACACCTCCGCGAAGTGCTGGTCCTTAGTTACTATCACCGCTTTCCATACAAGGAGATCGCCGACATTCTCGGCGTTCCGCTGGGCACGGTGAAGAGTCGCCTGCATGCGGCCGTCGGGCAGTTCGGACAGGCGTATCGCAGTGCGACGCGCGGGACGGTACGGGAGATGCCCCGCCCGGTCCGCGAGAGCGCCCGGGAGAGCACGATCTGATTTGACGAGAACTTTGACGCCCTGCGGAGGGGGGGCAAAGAATTGGAGAGGAAGTTGTCCAGGCCGGTGCTGCCGGCCTGCGGGCGCAAGTCAGGATCATCGCAATGACGAGGAGAGACGATTCCGAGCCTCTGGAATTCCTGCTGCTGGACTACCACCTCAATCGACTGAGCTCCAGCGAGGCAGACACGGTGAAGAACGCGGTGGCCCATTCTCCCGAACTGGCCGCCGCGAGCCAGGGCCTGCGCGACGTGTTGAACCTTCTCGACCGCTACCCGGCGGCGGAAACCCCCGACGATTTACCCGATAAGATTCTGGCCCGCATCAACGAACGGTCGGGCGTGATCCCCATACGCCAGCAGCCCGTCCAGGCGCCCACCGGCGCGACGCATGAACTTTCTGGCAGCCCGGTGCTCTCGCTGCGCGAACTGATCGCCATTGCCGCTTGCATCGCGTTGTTCATCAGCGTGTTCGTGCCGGGATACTTCAAGGCTCGTAATGCGGCCATGCGCAATCTCTGCCGGGCCGACATGCTCCAGCTTTCACAGGCCATCAGCAACTATGCCCAGGCGGGGATGGGCGAGTTGCCCTCCGCGGGTTACGTGCCGGGAGGTTTCTGGCGCGAGGTGCGGATTCCCAATGTGCGGCGAGCGTCCAACACGCGCCATCCGTTCCTGCTCCTGCGCCTCGGTTATATCAGCGAGCCCCACACTTTCCTTTGCCCGGCTGACGCCGACGCCCGGCCCATGCTGCCCGAGGGGCACGGCCGGATCACCGACCCCAAGGAACTCTACAAGGCATTCACCGACTTCGCCGAACGGGCGAACAACTCCTACAGCTTTTTGTTCATGAACCGGGCCGAAGGACTCAAGATCGAGGACCTGGCCAAAGAGGGGGCCGACCGCATGGCCCTGGCCGCGGATCGCAATCCGTTGTTCGACGGGCGTGCCATTCACCGGCTCAACCCCTATGAGGAGGAGTCGTTCAACTCCCCCACCCACGAGAACGGCGCCGGCCAGAACGTGCTTTACAGTGACGGCCACGCAGCCTGGGCCACCACGCCGCTGCTGGGCCGGGACCGCGATAACATCTACCGCTCCGGCCAGCTCGTCCGATACCTGGGCAACGAGTCGCCGGCCTCGCCGACGGACAGCTTCCTGCCGTAAGAGAGGCTTCATACGGCTTCCAAATGTGACTCTTGCGCGCCGGGTGGCACACCTCTTCAGAGGTGGGTTCACGATTTGGACAACCAATGAGGGTGCCGACGGCATCAACCGCAAGCCTGGCTGAAGCCAGAGTGAGTCTGAGGCCGGAGATGTGCTTGTCGCTCAGATAATCGCCGGGGGCCCCCACCTTTTCAGAGGTGGAGGCGCGGAGATTCAAGCGCTCAGTAGCAGGGCAACCAACAACGAGGCAGGAACCTACCCAAGCTTACAACGGAAACTGTATTACTATTCGAAGAGGCGGCCCTGGCCGGGGGTTTCGGCCTTGCGACGGTCCAGTTCGTTACGCGCTTCGGCGATCAGTTCGCCGAGATCCTTGAACTGGCGGTAGACGCTGGCGAACCGGACGTAGGCGATCTGGTCCATCTGGCGGAGCTTTTCACAGACGATCTGGCCGATGGCCAGGCTGGGCACTTCGCGCTCGAATTCCCGAAAGAGCCGATCTTCAACCTCATCAACAAGCTGGTTGATGGCGCCTTCGCTGAGCGGTCGTTTGTAACAGGCCCCTTCGATGCCGTGCAGAACCTTGGAACGGTCGTAGGGCTGGCGCGTGCCATCGCGTTTCACCACCATGAGGCGGACCTCATTCTCCACCCGTTCTTTGGTCGTGAAACGCTTGCCACACCCCATGCACAGCCGGCGACGACGGATGACTTCGCCGGCCTCGCTGAGGCGCGAATCAATCACTTTATCATTGTCAATTTCTTTGCAAAATGGACAGCGCATAAAATCCCTGGATCTTCGATGGGTGGAGTATAGCCGAAAGTGGCAACGCAACATATAGGGATTGGGAAAATCCCCGGGGAAAGTGTTGCGGGCGGGTTCCGTTATCGGCACAGGCAAAGGCCCAGGGGCCCCAACCGGCGCCGCCGCTCCCCTCGCGCCCCCAATCCGGACCTTGCCAATCCGCGGGCCGGCCGTATAGTGGTCAGATGGCTCTGAAGCTTCCTGAAAAGACTGTTGGATCCGTCCGCCTCCAGGGCATCAGCTTGGCAGGCGAAGAGACCGTTGTCATCGCCCCGGAGTTCAACGTCGCCTTCGACATTGGCCGGGCCCCCCGCGAGGCTGTTATGATGGATTACCTGTGCCTCTCCCACGGGCACATGGACCACGCCGCGGGCTTGGCGTACTACTTCTCGCAACGAAACTTCCAGGGTATTTCCCCCGGTACGCTCCTGGTTCACCGTAAGCTCGTCCCCGCTATCGAGCAACTTCTGCGGGTCTGGGGGCAGATCGAGGGGCACGTCTCGCCGGGTAAGATCGTCGGCGTTGACGAAGGCGAAGATTTTGAACTGAACCGGAACATGGTAATCCGCCCCTTCCGGGTCAGCCATCCGGGGCCATGCCTGGGCTTTTCGCTGGTGGAGGTGCGCAAGAAGCTCCGGCCGGAGTTCGCGAAATACTCCGGGCAGCAGATTGCCGAGCTCAAGCGGCAAGGGCAGACCGTGGAATACCGCCTGGAGATTCCGCGGGTGGCCTATTGCGGGGATACGGCCGTGGGCAGTTTCCTGGACCACGACCACGTTCGCAATGCGGAGGTGCTGATCTTCGAGTGCACCTTTTTTGAGCCTGACCATCTGGACCGCGCCCGGCTCGGGTCGCATACCCATGTGACCCACCTACCGGCGCTCATGGACCGCGTTCGCAGCCCGCACATCGTGCTGATCCATGTGACCCGGCGGACGGGTATCAGAGAAGCCAAACGGACGCTGGCGAAGGTCCTCAAACCGGTGGATCTGGAGCGGATCACGTTCCTGATGGACCAGCCGCCGCGCCGGCCAACCACAACGCCCCGGGCGGCACGGGTAGAGGAAGGGTGAAGGGGTAGCCGTCAGCTCTCAGCGTTCGTCCCATCACCCGGCATCGAGGCCCGCGACCGGCAGGTTGTTCATGTCGCTTCCGCGGGGATGGCTACGCCCCCTGCTCAAGAGCCGCACCTTCTTTCAGGTCAGACGCTCAGCTTTCGGCTTGCCGTGAATCCCAGAACGTGCCCCTGGCGGCCGCACACACCTTGCCGTCCTGGATCATCTCGGCCTGCAGGTAAAACAGCGGCGACTGGCCGTCCACGATTCTCGCACGGACCACCGCCAATGTGCCCAGCCTCACAGCGCGCTGGTAGCGGATACTGAGCTTGGCGGTCAGTCCGGCGATATTGCGGGCGAAGAGGCAGTGGGTCATGGCCGCATCCAACAGCATGGCGATCACGCCGCCGTGCAGGCGATCCGGATACCCCTGGAACGCCTCCCGGCATTCGAACTCGGCTGAGACGCTGCCATCGGCCTGGCATTCGAAGCGCAGGGCCAGTCCGTCGCGCCGGCTACCACCGCAGACCAGGCACGCGGGATGGCACCGGCGGCTCCACTCATCAGTGGTGGTGTTCGTCTCCGCAGCCGTGGTGATCGCAGGCACTTGCCCCCGAGGAGAGTTTTCCATTCAAGTAAGCCTCAGCAAGCTCCGTCAGGCTCAGCGCCGGTACGCCGAGGACGGTTTCAATGTTGTTCTCCGCGAACAGCTTCACGGCTCGCGCGCCCATGCCACCGGCCAACACCACGTTCACACCAAGGCCATGCAACCAGCGCGGCAGTACGCCGGGTTCATGAGGCGGAGGCGTCTGAAACTCGGTTCGCAGGACGCTGCGCGAGGACGGATCCACCTCCAGAATCGCGAACTTCTCACAATGCCCGAAATGCGGACATACCTGACCGTTCTGGGTCGGGATGGCAATTCTCATTCGTACTCTGCTCCTCACAGTTGATTGAAGAATCCATGATCGGATGGCCAGAACAAACGCTTCCGGCCACGCCCCTGCCATGCGCCACTACATCCAATGCCCTTCCACCGTCGCGGCCTGGGTTCGCTGCAACGTCCCCGCCTTGAATTGCGCGAGGACCTCGTTCACGGTTCCGGCCGCGCCGGTGTAAACCGCAACTCCGCCGGCGTCGAGCACCGAGAATGCCTTCGGCCCCACGTGCCCGGTAATCACCGCCCGGGCCTTCAACTCGACCACCTTTTTTCCCGTCTGGATACCCGCTCCCTGGGGTGCATTGAGGTGGATCTCGTTGTTCACCGTTGAAAACTCGCCCGTGTCGGTATCGACCAGCACCAGGTATCGGGCTCGACCGAACCGGGGATCTACGGGCGAATCCAGAGCCACGCCTTGCGACGTCACCACTACTTGCATGAGGCCTCCTTTGCCATAGGACACTCCACATAGAAGCAAGCGGTGTTCCACAGCGGATAGGATCTTCGGGGGAACGTTGTAACGTATTGATCCTCAGTGTGTTAGGAATTGCGTTGGCCGGGGCGGGGGCGTTTTGCCGACCCGGCCTGGGGGCTTCGGGTATTGCAAAGTGCAATGTTATTGTCGTCGATGGCGTCCATCGGTCGGGGGGACCTCGATGTTGAGTGACTTGAGCTTGCGAAAGAGCGTGGTGGAATGGATGCCGAGTTCACGGGCCGCCCGCCGACGGTTGCCGTGGTGGCGACGCAGGGCTTCGCTGATCAGGATTCGCTCCATGGATTCGAGCGTGGCGGGGCTGTGATATTCGCGCGTCGCGTCCGCCGGAGCGGGACGGAGTTCCGGGGGCAGGTGATGGAGTTCGATCAGGCCGCCCCGGCAGAGCACGAACGCCTGCTCGATGATGTTCTCCAGCTCGCGCACGTTGCCCGGGTAATCGTGTTCCATCAGCCGGGCCAGCACCTGGTTTGAAACGCCGGCGATGTCCTTGCCTTGCAGGCGGTTGAACTTGGCCACGAGACGGTCGATGAGCAGCGGGATGTCCTCGCGGCGCTGTCGCAGGGTGGGCAATTTCAGGTAGACCACCCGAATGCGGTAGAAAAGATCTTCGCGGAATTTGCCCGCCCGAACCAGCCTGGCCAGTTCCTTGTTGGTGGCGGCCACGACGCGAACATTGACTTTCACGGATTCGAGCGAGCCGAGCGGTTCGATGCAGCGTTCCTGCAGGACGCGCAGGAGGCGCACCTGCATGGCGGGCGAGACGTCGCCGATTTCATCCAGGAAGATGGTTCCGCCGTCCGCCAGGGCGAACCGGCCGGGCTTGTCCTTGCGCGCATCGGTGAAGGCGCCGGCCTTGTGGCCGAACAGCTCGGACTCCAGCAGGGTATCCGGCAGGGCCGCACAGTTGATGGCGACGAAGCGCTTTTTCCTGCGGCGCGACAGGTTGTGAATCGCCCGGGCGAACAATTCCTTGCCCGTGCCGCTGGCCCCTTCGATCAAGACCGTGCTGTCGCTTTCGGCGATCTGGGGCAAAATCTGGAACAGGCTGGTCATGGCCGGGCTGCGGCCGACGATGTCCTCAAAGGTGTAGCGTGCCTCCAGCTCCTTTTGAAGCTGTTCGATCTGGCTGAGATCCTGAAACGTCTCCACGCCCCCGATGACGGTTGCGTCCTCGCCCTTGAGCAGAGCCGTGGAAATGCGGATGGGGATCCGCTGGCCGGTCTGGCTGATGATGTGGGCGGTGGCGTTCACAACCGGCTTGCCGGTGGTCAGCGTCTGCCGCAGGGCACAGGCGCTCTCGCAGATGCTGGCCCGAAAAACTTCGCAGCAGGGCCGGCCCAGTGCCTCCTCCCGATGGATGCCCGTAATACGCTCGGCGGCCCGATTGAAGGCCGTGATCCGCCAATCGAGATCGACGGTGAATACGCCTTCGTTGATCGAATCGAGGATCACATTCTGCGGCTGAGCGGCGTAAGGTTCGTTCCTGTTGCGCATCTTCGAGGCCATCAGAGAAGCATAACCTATAACAGTGCAATCTGCAACTCTGCCCGGGCCTTAGTGTTGCAAAATGCATTTCCGTGTCTACGGCTGACGGAATGGTTGAACAATATAAGCCACTTCATGGAACTTACTTGCGAAGGACACGCCGGGTTCGATCGGTTTGGCACGCCAAATGTGACAAGTCAGGTAGATGAGAGTGGCGATCCCTCAATGGCACGGCCGGGTGTCACCGGTTTTCGATGTGGCGGCGAACCTCCTGTTGATCGAGGTCGCCGGCGCCGCGGAGAACGATCGCCGGGAAATCGCGTTAACCAGCCAGGATCCGACCCGACGGGCCCGGCAGGTGGCCGAACTGGCCGTCAACGTGCTCATCTGTGGCGCGATCTCCTGGCCTTTGGAGTTGGCTCTTCGTTCCAGAGGCATCGAGGTGATCTCCCAGATCTGCGGCCCGGTGGGCGAGGTCGTGCAATCCTTTCTGCTGGGCAAGCTGGCCGATGGCGCGTTCCGAATGCCTGGATGCTGCGGCCGACGCCGGCGTGGTCGGCCCGGAAACGACCATCGATGTCGAAAAGGCCAGGCCGAGGCGCCAAGACCGACACGGTGTCGCCGGCGAAGGAACCGCGGAGGGACGTGAACTTGCTGAGCGTGTGCGATGGCCAGACGGCAAAGAGCACGATTTATGTGCCACGGCGTGAAAGCCGTATTCCACAGGATGGCCCTGGAGCCGTGGCGCACGCGCTTTCGGGACAACCTCACAGCGAAACACTGAAACATCGTACGGTTCGCTCCGCTTCGAAAAACCTATCGGGCGGGAGCGCATACACAGAGTTTTTTTATGGAGATTCAACCATGCCAGCAGGCGATAGAACAGGCCCCATGGGTACGGGTCCGATGACAGGTCGAAGAGCAGGTTACTGCGCGGGCTTTGCGATGCCGGGGCACATGAATCCGACGCCCGGACAGGGCCGAGGCATGGGCTTCGGCCGGGGGCGCGGCGGCCGCCGCGGATGGCACCACCAATTTTACGCCACCGGCCAGCCCTTCTGGGCGCGGACTGCCGTGCCGGAGGCAGCTCCCCCGAATGCTGCGGTCCCGGTGGAACGGCAGGCGCAAATGCTGAAGGCCCAGGCGGAGCAGATACAGCAGGCGCTCGATCAGATTCACAGCCGGATAGAAGCACTTGAAGCGGCCCAGTCCAAGGAAGGTTGAGAGGCCCCAGGGTCAGTGTCGGGGAGACGGCGGGAAGAGCCGTCGTGGCCGGTGTGGGCAAAGGGGACGGCGCTGGTCGGAGCCGGTGGCTGCATCGTGGCGCGGGTCAGCCCGTGAACAAGACGGCCACGGATGCTCCGACGCCCTTTTGCGGAGAGTACCCGCGCCGGCCACACCCGACACCGCTGAGGAGGAACACATGAACACCTTCACCACGGCGCAAGGCCGGCCATACTCCCCATGGACAGACCTTGGCATGCAGCTCAAGGCCCATGTGCCCTTCACCGTCTTCGGGACGGCCACGGGCGTGGTCATCATGGCGTCCATCGTATGGACCGGGATTCCCCAGTCCGCATCTGCGTTCCTCTTCTGGGCTTTTCATCCCCTCCACGTGCTCCTGAGCGCGCTGGCCACGGCGGCGATGTACCGGCTTCACAGCCGGTCCGGGATCGGGAGAATGCTTCTCGTCGGCTATGTCGGCTCGATCGGAATCGCCACCTTGAGCGATTCCCTGATTCCCTTTGTGGGCGAATACCTTCTCGGACTGCCCAACCGAGGGCTGCATCTTGGATTCATCGAGAAGTGGTGGCTGGTCAATCCGCTCGCCTTTGCGGGCATCGCCATCGCGCGGTTCTGGCCGCAGACGAAGTTCACGCACGCCGGGCACGTGCTGTTGAGCACCTGGGCCTCCCTGTTCCATATGACCATGGCTCTCGGGGACGACATGAGCGCGCTGACGTGGGCGCTTCTCCCCGTGTTCCTGTTTCTGGCCGTGTGGGTCCCCTGTTGCACCAGCGACATTGTGTTTCCGCTGCTTTTCGCAAGGCGTCGAACCGCGTCCGGCCCTTCCAGGGATCGCGCGGAGGAGAAAGGTATCATCTCATGAAAATCGCCATAGCCAGTGGCAAGGGCGGTACCGGCAAGACCACCGTGGCGACGAACCTGGCGTACGTCGCCGCGCTGGGCGAGCGCACGGTTGCCTATGTGGATTGCGACGTGGAGGAGCCCAACGGCCACCTGTTTCTCCGGCCTGAGTGGCTGGTTCGCACGCCGGTCAAACGGCCGGTGCCCCGCGTCGAGGAGGCGAAATGCACGCGATGCGGGCGCTGCCACGAGATCTGCCAGTTCAGCGCGATCGTGCCGCTGGGTGTGACCGTGCTGGTTTATCCGGAGCTGTGTCACAGTTGCGGCGGTTGCGCCCTGGTTTGTCCGGCCGGCGCGATCACGGAAGAAATGCGCGAGATCGGCTTTCTGGAAATGGGCTGGTCCGGGGGGGTGCAGTTCAACCACGGCGTCCTGAATGTGGGCGAGCCGATGAGCCCGCCGTTGATCCGCCAGCTCCAATCCGCCGTGCCACGGACCGACTGGACGATCATCGACGCCCCGCCGGGCACCTCCTGCCCGGTGATTGAGACGGTGCGCGGCTGCGACCTCGTCCTGCTGGTGACCGAGCCCACCCCGTTCGGGCTGAACGATCTCCGACTGGCCGTCGAAATGGCGCGGAAGCTCCGGCTGCCGACAGGCGTGGTGATCAACCGCTGCGACAGCGGCGATGAGCAGACGCTGGCCTACTGCCGGGCCAACCGCCTGGATGTTCTGGCTGAACTGCCCGACGACCGCCGGATCGCCGAGGCCTACTCGCGAGGCGCGCTCGCCTGCGTGGCGGCGCCGGAGTACCGGGCCACGTTCGAGACGCTGCTGGCCCGTATCGAGAACATCGCCCGGGAGCCGGCCGGGGCCTGCGTATCCGCAGGGGGGGACCATCCATGAAGGAACTGGTGATAATCAGCGGCAAGGGCGGGACGGGCAAGACCTCCCTCTGCGCGTCATTCGCGATCCTGTCTGGCCGGTGCGTGGTGGCCGACTGCGACGTCGATGCGGCCGACCTGCACCTGGTCCTCTCGCCGAAGGTCCAACGGCACGAGTCCTTTACGGGCGGCCGGCGGGCCCGCATTAAAGCCGGCCATTGCATCGCCTGCGGCAAATGCGAGGAGCTGTGCCGCTTTGACGCCATCTTCTTTGACGGGCCCGGCAACGGCCGGGTTGACCGGACCTTTCGCGTGGACCCGCCGGCCTGCGAGGGCTGCGGGGTCTGCGCCTGGTTCTGCGCGGAGAAGGCCATCGAGTGTGCTCCGGTGATCAGTGGGGAATGGTTTGTCTCCGAGGCGCGCTGCGGGCCCATGGTGCACGCCCGGCTGGGTATCGCCGAGAGCAACTCCGGCAAACTGGTCAGTCTCCTCCGCCAACAGGCCCGCCAACTGGCCGAGCAGAAGGGGATCGAATTGATCCTCGTGGATGGCTCTCCGGGGATTGGCTGTCCGGTCATCGCGTCCCTGACGGGCGCCGGGTTGGTCCTGGTGGTGACCGAGCCCACGCCCAGTGGCGAGCACGACCTGAAGCGGGTGGTGGAGTTGGTCCGGCATTTCGGCATCGCATTGGCCGTGTGTGTCAACAAGTGGGACGTAAATCCCGGCATGTCGGAGCGTATTGAAGCATACTGCCGTTCAGAGTCGATCCCGGTGGCCGGCAGGATTCGGTATGACCGGGCTTTCACGCACGCCCAGGTGCAGGGGCGTACGGTCGTGGAAGCGGCGGAGGACGGCGTTGCGGAGGACATTCGAAGTCTCTGGCGCGCCGTGGCTCCGGGAGGCTGGCTCTCATGGTAGCGCACCGTGATGCCATCATCACCATCCGCATCGACCGGTGCCTGGCCGACATGCTGAAGAAGATGCCGAACCGGTCCGCCTTTATTCGGGATGCCATTTGCCGTGCGCTCGCCCGTCAATGCCCGACCTGCGGGGGCACGGGGGTTGTATTACCCGGTTGAATCGTATTCGGACTCTGACAGCACCGGGAAGGGGTGTCCGGCAGGAGAATTGAGCCAATCATGGCGCATGACTACCTGAAGAAGTCGATCGAAAGCCAGACGGACCGGGCAAGCACCGCGCTCGTAATTGCGATGATGGGCGGTGTCCTGGTCGTGAACTCATTTTTCGCGCAGTGGATGTTCACGCAGCCCGGGGATGACCCGAGCATACTTAATCCTCATGCGGCCATCCTGGCCCTGGCCGGCGCGATTCTGCTGGGCGCGCCGATTGTAGGCCATGCCGTCAAACATATCTGGTTGGGCCACTCGCATATGGACGCACTGGTCGCCCTGGGCATCCTGGCGGCGTTGGCGATCGGCAAATATCAGGAAGCGGGGGTGATCTCGTTCTTTGTGGTGATCGGCAATCTCATCGAGACCCGGACGGCCCTGGGGGCCCGAGCGGCAATCGAATCCCTGATCCGCCTGGCCCCGAAGAACGCCTGCCGGCTCATGGAGGGCCGTGAGGAACAGGTGGATATCGCCGACCTTCGGCCGGGGGACATCATTCGGATTCGCCCCGGCGACAACATTCCTGCCGACGGCAAGATCGTCAACGGCGAGACCACCGTCAACCAAGCCAGTATCACGGGGGAATCGCTGCCGGTCGAGAAAGGCATCGGGGACCAGGCTTTTGCCGGCACGTTGAATCTGACCGGCGCCATCGACGTGCGCGTCACCAAGGCGGGCGAGGACACGACTCTCGGCAAGGTGCAAAAGCTGATCCTGCAGGCCGAGGCCACCCGGACCCCGATCATGCGGATCATCGATCGATACGCCGGCTGGTACACTCCGACCATACTGATGCTGTCGGCGCTGGTGCTCTTCTTCACGGGCGAGATCGAACGCTCCATTGCCATGCTCGTGGTTGCCTGTCCATGCGCCCTGGTGCTGGCCACGCCGACGGCTATGGTTGCGGCGGTTTCCTGTGCCGCGCGACTGGGTGTCCTGGTCAAGAACGTCACAAATCTGGAATCGGCCAGACATTTAACCGCAGTGGTCTTCGACAAGACCGGCACGCTGACCACGGGCCGGCTCGCCGTCACGTGCATGAAACCCGCCCCCGGTATAGACGGCTTGAATCTGTTGCGGCTGGCCGCATCCGCGGAGCAGCTCAGCAGACACCCGGTCGCCCGCGCGATCACGGAAATGGCCGACCGGGCCCGTGTACGACTGGAAGAGCCGGATCGCTTCGAGGAAATCGCCGGACGCGGCGTGACCGCATCCATCAACGGTGATTCCATCCTGGTGGGCCGAAGCACCTGGTTGCGGGAACTGGGCACGGATATGGGCATCCTGTCCGATCCGGAATTCCAAGAACCGGATGGGATCAGCGCCCTTCACGTTGCCCGAAACGGACGTTGTATCGGGTGGGTCGGCCTGGAAGACTGTACCCGGCCCGAGGCGCGGAGAGCCATCGACGAACTGCGCAACCTGGGCATCCGCGTGCTGGCCATGGTCACAGGTGACCGCTGGTCCGTCGCCCGCCGGGTCGGGCACGAAATGGGCTGCACCGACGTGCAGGCGGAGGTGTTGCCCGACGAAAAACTGACTTTCGTCGCTTCGCTCAAGCAGGCCGGACATCGGGTTGCCGTCGTGGGCGATGGAGTCAACGACGCGCCCGCCCTAGCTGCCGGTGATCTCGGTATCGCCATGGGAGCGGCAGGCAGTGATGTGGCAATCAACTCGGCGAGCATTGCCCTCATGAATAACGACCTGAGCCGCCTTCCGTTCCTGATCGGACTTTCCTGGGCCACTGCGCGCGTCATCTGGCAGAACGTGGGCTTTGGGATCACCTACATTGTGGCCCTCGAACTTCTGGCGGCGCTGGGACACCTGCCGGCCATGCTGGCGGCGGTTCTGCACACCTCGGCCAGTGTGATGGTGATCTTCAATTCGGCCAGGCTGGTTCGTTCCGGTGAGCACTTGCAGGCGCACGCGGTCGCACCGCCGCCCGCCGGAACGCAGCATTCCCCCCCCCGACGCCCAGCCGCGAACGGAGCTGGCCATGAGGGATCAACCGCGTCGCCAGGTTCTTCCGCAGGAGGCGGCGGTGTAACATGCCGCTTGAGGCCGGTGCCGCCGTGCCGGCATCTATTGACGATCGGGGCGAGAGCCGGCGATAGGACCATGGAGCATACGCGATGATCATTCTGGGGATCTGTTGCAGCCCTCGGAAAGGGTATAACACCTTCAGGGCCATGGACACCTGCCTGGCGGCCGCCCGGGCCCAGGGCGACGGCATTGCGACAAAGTTGATCGAGCTGGCCGGCATGGACATCCGTCCCTGCCAGGCTTGTGGAAAGTGCAAGGGACAACTGGAGTGTTCCATCCAGGATGATTTTGCCTCGCTGGTCCCCATCTTGTCCAATCCTGCCGTTTCCGGCATGATCAACGGCGCCGAGAATGGAGTGGAAGACGACGACTTCGGCCTGTAGACGGCCCGCGGCCTGGGGGCGCGTGGCTCGGCCGGCCATCATGCTCAGGAGAATGCCATGAACCGCAACCGCACTCTGTGGATCCTCGGAGGCGTATTGATGGGGGTGGCCGGTTGCCTGCACGGGCCGGAACCGGTAACGCCCGACGACGCTGCCAAACCGGTGGGACTGATTCAGTTGATCGAGTTCGAGGACATACAGGGGCTCCGGAACTGGGGATACGAGCTTCAGCAGCGCGGCCTCAAGTCGCTCGTGTTCATCCAGAAGAACCTGCTCGAAGCCTACCCGACCGAGATCCAGTGGCTGGCCGAACAGGGCCATGAGATCGCCGGCGGTTATGCCGAGCAGGCCCTGTGGGATGTTCCGTACGAGACGCAGTTGCAGATCATGTCCGAGACGAAGACACTCCTCGAGCAGGTCACCGGCAAGCCGATGCGGGTATTCGGCGCGAAGTACTTCTCCTACGACCCCAACACCTTGAAGGCGGCCGACGCCCTGGGGATCGAGTACATTCTCGCCCGGGGCACCAGTGACGTGGAGGTCGTTGTCTACGATCCCGACGAATACGACTGCAACATCATCTCAGTCAGCAACGTGACCTTCGAGGACATGGGCCGCGGCAGCCTCTGCGACTACTCGCTCTGGGCGCGGGGCTCGACCGCCGCGAATTTCAAGGCCATCATCGAAGACTCCCTCGCGAAAAAGCCCAAGCGGATCATGTTCGCCTCGCACACGTACCTTGGTGGCATGAAGCGGGACTGGTGGGAGGTCTATCGCTGGTTGCTGGACTCCGGCCAGGTCCGCTGGGCGGCCGATTTCGACGAATGGCTGAAACCCGAAAGCGGCGTTTGCCTGCGGCTGCCCATGAGCCTGATTCCGATCAACCGCGAAGTGCAATACACGACGCCTACGCCGGCGATCCCGTTGGAGGAACTCGCGGAAGTAGACTGGCTGCACAACCCCTGTGGTGCCCCATGAAACGACCGATCAAACTGGTGACGCTGGGCGTCCTGATCAGTGCAATGACGGGTGGATGCACGCCCGCCCCGCCGGTGGATACGCCGCCGCCCCGCGAGGTCACGCTGACGATCTTTCACAATAACTCCGGGCCGATGTGTCGTGAGGCGCTGGCCTGGCTGCGGACCATGCGCGCCCAGTACCCCGGCCTGGTAGTGGAAGAATACCTGACGACCAATGCCGAGGGTCTGGCCTTGTTCACGCAGATCAAGGCGCAGTACCCCCAGAGCCAGGGGATTTCAACCACCTTCGGCTACCTGCCGGTAATCTTCTTCCAGGATCGGGCCTTTTCCGGCTTCAACGATGAGATAGAACAGGTGCTGACCGAGCTCATCCGTGCGGCGTTGGCGTCACCCTCGTGAGGCGGCGTCCGGCCCTGGACGAGCCGGAGGTTCACGTTCCCCTCTGCAGGACAGGCGCCGCACGCCGATAGACCGGCATGCGGCGCCCGTGCCGTACCCGTATCCGTCGGCCGTCACTGCTGCCGGCCGATCCGCTCCCGCGGCTGCGTTACGACGCCCAGTAACGGCTGCCGCGCTCGCCCTTGAGGTTCTGCTTCTTGATCTTCTTGCGTTTCACGAGCTGGCCGATGGTGACGTAGGCGCTGCCCGCCCGTCCCTCCGATTGCCAGTGCTCGTTAATCTCGGCAGTGGTGGCTCCCTTTTCGCCCCTGCCTTTCAGGAAATCCACGATCGACTCCTGCGCGCTCTTTGCGAAGACACCCCGTTTGCGCCTCCGGCCCCTGCGGACCGGTTTGGCCGCCGCAGTTCGCGCCCCGGCGGGACGGCCCACGGAACGCCTGGCTCCGCGAGGCTCCTCGACATGAATTCCATACCTTTCAAACAGGGCGTCAATCCTGGCCACTTCGCTTATGAGCATCTGGCGCCTCTTTTGAAGGCCCACGATGGTCTCTTCCAAGTGCTTTGCGGGATCAGCAACTCTCGGCATGCGGCATTCTCCTGCGATCATAGGATCATGTATACGAGGACCGTAGCGTCCTCCGCGTAAACGGACGCAATGCCATGTTATTAACTCATGGCGCTGAGTTTGGAGGCGGTCCGACCTCCGAGGCAGGAACTATTCCTATCATAGTGATCCAAGAAAAGCAAACCAGCGCCTTTCGTTTTCACAGTCTTGTTGCGAAACAACAGTATCTAAGAATCATTTCCTCTAAAGGCTGACTCTTCAAAGCGAAATTGGCAAAGAATATTTATTTAAAACGGACTGTCCAACGTGCGAATATGGGCACGCCATGCGGGCGCAAGCCGGCTTTCATCGGACCTTGCAGACCGGCATCTCAACAGTAGAGGCGCCACGGCCTCGTTGGCAGCGCAGCCGTCCCGGCCGCTGCTGACACAACGGTCATAGACCGATAGCGCCCTGGTTTCAGTGGTCGCGATTCGCGATTACGGGCGGGCCTCGACCTTGCCGGTCACCTGCCGGATATAGCGAACTTCCTCAGGGAGGTAAGGCCGGCCGTCGCTTCGGAAAATGTCGTGGAACCACAGCGGCGGCTCAGCCGTGTAAGTCCGGGTCCAGGACTCCCACGGATAGATGGTCTGGGTCTTGCCGGCCACGAAACCCCAGTTGTAGGCTCCGACCCTGTGCTCCTTGAAGTACTCCAGGTGCGGTCGGAAGGTACTGCCGTTGGTCCGGGCCATGTACTCGGTGCAGAGAATCGGGCGCTGGTAACGAAGCAGGTTCTGTACACACTCCTTGACCTTGTCGATCTTGGAATAGCTGTGGAACGAAATCACGTCCGACTGTTCCAACTGGAGACGCTCCATGGGCGTGAGCTTCCCCGGGTCAGCCCAGGTGCCCATCCAGACGCCGCACGTCAACGGCTGAGACGGGTTCACCTGCCGGGCCCAGGCAAAGACTTTCTTCAGCAGCAGCAGCGACATTTCCGCCTTGTTCGGAAGCTCCTTGTCGCCGTAGCACGACTTGTTGGTGTTCTCCGGCTCGTTAAAAAGATCCCACACCTGCACGCGTTTGTCATTCTTGAATCTCGTGAGCACGCCCTTGATGTAGCCTTCCAGTTCGTCATGTCGGGCCGGATCCTTCAGGATCTCCGCCCCCGGACACTGCACCCAGCCGGAATTGTGCACGTGCGGGCGGGGTTCGCGCTGCTTGCCCAGGCTCGGATACGGATCCCAGACCCCATCGAGAGGCACAAACATGACCCCGATCCCATGCTTCTCGGCCAGGTCAAGGAATCGATCCATCCGCTGGAGAAAGCCTTCGCGATCCTGTTCCCAGACCATGTGATGCAGGAACACGCGCACGCTGTTGAAACCCAGCGATTCCGCCCAGCCCAGCTCGCGATCAATGGTCTGCACATCAAAGGTGGCCTCCTGCCACATCTCGATCTGGTTGATCGCCGAACTCGGAATGTAGTTGCAACCCACCAGCCAGGGCTGCTCGCGGTGCCAGGCCGCCGCCTTCTCCACCGACCAGCGCCCCGACGGCTCCTGGGCCAGAGCGGCGCCAGCGAACAACAGACCTGCCAACAGCCCACCGACGAAACTGCACTTCATCACATCACACCTCATCAAGACATCTTCGGAAATCAAGGTTTTTCTTACGTCAATCCGCCCGAGCCCTCGATGGGCCACACATCCACCACCCGACCGTCTTCGTGGACGTGGATCCACCGGTAGAGGTTACAGGTAGTACAGGCGTGGCTGGGAATCAGTTCTGCCGCGTCCCCAATTCGCCAATCGGGCGCATCACACACCACGCAATGTTCCTCGGACCCGAACGCCGGAACATGGGCCTGCGCGTAGCCCTTGACCCTGGGCGGTCCGAACTCATGGCCAACCCCCTTGACACCCACATCCAGCACGGCCACGCCCGGCCGGGGACGACTGATCACCCGGGCCAGGATGGACAGGGCAATCTCGAATTCGGGAGCCACCTGCGCGTAGGTCCAGTCCATGGTCGGGTACGTACCCGCCTGGATCTCGTCGATGCCCTCGATCAGCCCGGTAATCGCATGGGTGGAAGTCGATCCCCCGCTGATCACCGCCACCGGAATCCCCGCGGACTCGATCAGCCGGCGGGTCTCGAGGGCTTTCCCAAACGCTTCGTGGACGCGCTGCCGGCGTTCATCGGCATCGGCCACGCTCACCAGGTGCCCTTCATAGGCCTGCAACCCGTCAAAGCGGACAGCGGGCAGTTCCACAATCCGCCGGGCTAGGTCCAACGCCGGCGGTCCCGGCGGCAAGCCGCAGCGTCCCATCCCGATATCCACCTCGATCAACAGGCCGACCGTCACCCCCGCGTCGGCCGCTGCCCGGGAAATCGCCGTCGCGTGTTCCAGGTGGTCGATGGCCACGCGCAGCCTGATCCGGCCGGCAAGCTTCACCAGCCTTGCGAGCTTCCGCTCGCCCACCACCTGGTTGGCGATTAATACGTCCTCCACGCCCGCCGCGGCCAGCGCTTCCGCCTCGGCCAGCTTTGCCGCGGTCATGCCCACGGCCGATCCCGCCGCAAGCTGTCGTTGGGCGATCCGGGTGCATTTGTGGTTTTTGAAATGAGGCCGCAACTGTGCCGATCGACCACGGAAAAACGCGGCCATCCGCTCGATGTTCCGCATCATGGCCGGCCCGTCAATCAACAGGGCGGGCGTATCCAGGTCCTCGATCCGCGAGCCGATCACTCCGGTCATGGGGTATTCTCCGTAACCGGCCAACAAGGCAGAATCTTGCTGGCGGTGCACCCGTGGAGGGTCTCATGAACAACTCCAGGAAGTGTCTCCGTCGATTGCCTGTGGGGTGCGATGATATGCGGTCGGACCGCTCTCCGCAAACTCCCGCTGTATCGCAGCCCCCCGTTTTCCGGTATTATGCGCACCCGCTGAGATGGGCTGGCGGGCTGCGGATCAGTCCCGCGGATAACACATGGCCCGGTTTACCATTTACAGGGGGTTCCTCTCCATGAGACGGCACTCAGGAAGCGTTGCAATTCTGGTGATCGCGTGTCTTGCCGTAGTGTCTGAGGCCCAGACGCGCCGGGAAATCCGTTTCCCGGATCTGCCTGGACAACGCACGCTCAAGTGCGATTTTCACACGCATACGGCCTTCTCCGACGGTGACGTGTGGCCGCATGTTCGCATCAACGAGGCCTGGCGCGAAGGCCTGGACGTCATCGCCATCACCGACCACATCGAGTATCGCCCTCACAAGAACGACATCAACGCCGATCATAATCGGCCCTACGAAATCGCCGCGGCCCGGGCCAAAGAGCTGAACATCCTGGTGATCAAGGGAACCGAGATCACCCGCGACACCCCGCCCGGCCATTTCAACGCCTTGTTCCTCGAAGACATCAACCCGCTGGACACGAAAGACTTCTACGAGGTCTTCAACCGGGCCACCGCCCAGAAAGCCTTCATCACCTGGAATCACCCGAGCTGGCTGGGAGTCGAACGCGGCAAGTGGGGCGAAGCCCAGACCCGCCTGTTCGAAGCCAAACAGTTGCACGCGGTCGAGATCTGCAACGGAGACGAGTACTACCCGGATGGGCACCAGTCGGCCATTGAGAGAGGCCTGCCCGTGCTCGGCTGCTCCGACGTGCATCGCCCGCTGTCAGACCGCCCGGCCACCGCAACCGAGCACCGCACCATGACCCTTGTCTTTGCGAAGGAGAGAAGCTTGCCGGCCGTGCGCGAGGCGCTCTTCGCCGGCCGGACCGTCGCCTGGTACAAGAACCAGCTTATCGGCCCGGAGAATCTGCTGGCCCCCATGCTGGCCGCCTGCGTGGAAATTCGCCCCCCGCACCATCAGAACAAGGATTCCGCCTGGGTCGAAATCCGTAACCTGTGCGAACTGGACCTGACCCTGGAACTGGGTCCGGCCGGCTCAATTACCCGGGCGAACATCCCCGCCGGGGCAACCAACGTGGTCAGGCTCTCCGTCAAGGCCCTCAGCGCCGACGGAAGCATCGCCTGCAAGGCGTCGAACTTCATCACGGCGCCGAACACGGTCCTGCAGACCCGACTGATGATCGCCACCCCCAAGCCCGCGCCGACCACCAGCCCCGCGGGAATATGACGTGAATCCCGGATGCATCGCGCGGGCCCGGAAGAACGCCCTCTTTGAGGCGTGAAGCGATCGTGCCAGGCAAACGGCAATCGCCATCCGGGCTCGCGAAATGCTCCTTCCCGGCATGCGCAAGAGTGGCCCGGGTTCCTCGTAAACCCGGGCTTACGCTTGCCTTCTCATGTGCTTGATTCGCGGCACCTGTTCGCACAGCAACCCACCATCAATGATGAGCCGCTGCCCGGCCAGGTATGCGCCCGCCCGCCAGGCCAGGAACACCGCCGCGCTGCCCTTCACGCCGACCACCCACCGGCCTTGCCGGACATCGCCATAAACACTTCCTCACCTGTCGAACGTCGTCCGTTCCACCCCGTAACACCTATCCATAAACCGGCAATTGTTGCACATAAAATACATCTGCGACGGGAACGCTGGCCTACAATAAATAGAGTCGGAGTCGGATTCGCCCTGTTTAAGTCGAGGTTCTTATCGTGCGCAAGGTCTTATTGAAACGAATTCTGACCGGCGGCCTCATGCTGGTCGTCGCGTTGCTCCTACCGGCCTGTCAGAGCACCGGGGCCGGCTCACCGCAGGCCGGGAGGGGCTTCCAGGACCCCATGGACCTGACCCGCGGAGCCGACCGGGATATCCGGATGACCGTCTACACGGGCGAGGATGCCTTCCTCGCGGACCGATAGACGGCTTTCCGCGACTCTCTAGCGGCTCGACAGGCACTCCCTCGTGGAGCGATACGGATTCCAAATGAATCCTGTGCGTTGGGCGCCCCGCCTCTTCAGGGGTGGCGGCGCAAAGATTCAAACGATCAGCAGCGCGGCCACCAATAACCGGGCAGGAACCTGCCCAAGTTTGCAACGGAAACCGTATGACAGGCGGCTGCCCAGCCACGATGATTCTCGAACCCAGTGACAGCAGAGCCGTCTCCGACAAGTCGCCCTCAAAAAAGCACCGCCCTTCCGTCCCAGGCCGCTAAACCTCTCGCTACCAGAAGGTTAAGAATTCCGCCGCGTCCCTTGACAGCGTCGCTGAGGGGTCTATAATACTGGACTCTACTGCGGGGTGGAGCAGTTGGTAGCTCGCGAGGCTCATAACCTCGAGGTCACAGGTTCGAGTCCTGTCCCCGCTATTTGAGGCCCGGTTACAAACGTAACCGGCGCTTTGGTTTTCGGAAGAAGCCGTCAAGAGATCCTGGCGGCTTCTTCGTTTTTTACGCTGGTTATCCTGCGGGTTTACGATCCGTGGAATTTCGGCCAGCGTCTCCCGCCCCCCCTGCACATGACCAGAGACCCGCCGTGCCGTATCGTCCACCTGCAACTTGGTCTCGCCATGGCCAGAGACAGCCGTGACCTGGGCCATACCCCTGTGAGTAGCCATATTGAGTAACCGATTCCGACCAGCAGTAGCCAATTCGGCCATCAGGGTGAGGGCGTCTTGACCAGCCGGCGATCGAGCTTGATCTGCTGTTTCGGGCCGATCGTGATCTTTGCGAAATCGGGATGCGCGGGATTCAGCAGGTAATTCCACTCGTTGGGCACGATTGCACTGGGTAACCGCAGGATCGCTGATCTCCCCTCGGCCACCCACTCATCCCCCACCTGCTGCACGGTCGCCGGCGATGGCGACCTGCGCCACGACTTGGGGAGCGCGACGGGATCGACGGTCGTCATGAGCGTCTCATCAAACGACACTTCGAAGATCACATAACGCTGGATCAGGTCCTGGGCCTGCAGGTGCACCAACATCTCCAAGATTGCCAGCGATGTACTGCCGGCGGTATACACGACGGCCGTACCGGGGCTGTTCCATCGTCCACCGCAGGCCTTCGCGCCAGCTCCGGTGAACGCCGTGGCGGCATGCTTGGCCTTGGTGATGCGCCACGCGCGAATCACGTAAAGACCCCATGTTCAAGGCGGCCAATGAGGTTCTCGACCTCACGTGCTCCCACTTCTGTGGAGGCGAAGTCCAATGGCGTTTCTCCGCCCAAGCCCGGCTGCGGGGCCTGCAACCATTTGCGTGCCGCCGCCACGTCGCCCTCAAAGAGATCAACGGCCATGTCGAAGATCGACGAAGCGCGCAAGACCCGATCCGATTCATCGGCCTGCAGCCTGCCCTGGCTCTGACGCCGAGTGAGCGTGCGCCGCGGGATGTTTACGAAACGGGAAATCTCCGGCCAGGACAGGTCCGTGGCCTTCTGGAAGTTCGCCAGGCTCTTGAAGGGAAAGCCGCGACGGACGCTATGCACGAGCTTCACCGGGTCGTCTATGGCAATTCCCAGTCTCTGCAGAGCGCGCATCCGCTTGACGCCTTTGATCCGGCCTTTTGCCCCGTGAGTTCCAGCAATCGGCATGGGTAACTCCTACTGTAGCCGTTTGGCGTTATTTTACGCGCCAACTGGCCGCCATACAACCACTATCGGCACATGCGGCGCGGGCGGTTTGGCGGATAGAGACAACCCCATCCCATAACCCCGAGAAGTCAGGGCGGATTTCGCCGTGGATGCACCGAAAAGTGGTTTCGGGGACATTGGAACCATGCCCCCACGGCCACATGGCTCATAACCCGGAGGTCGCCTTGGATTTCGCAAGTTCTGCAAACAGAGTCACTTGCGTGACTCTGCCATCAGTGAGCATGGTAAACGGATGCAGGAAGCTGTCGGCCCGGCGATGCCAGGGATGCCGCCTCTCAAGGCTTGGCCGCATCCCGTTTTTCCTGTCGCCGGACGGTCCACCCCGCCGGCGCCTCGATCCGTATGGCGCTGCCCCCCGGGTTGTGGTCCGTCACCGTAATCACCTTGCCGGCCGCTGAGATGTCCAGCACGTGGTCGTGCAGATGAATCCGCGTGATGGTCAACGAGGGCCAGTCGGCCGGCAAACGCGGTGAAATCACGCACCCGTCGGCCGTCGGTTTGAACCCCAGGAAGCCGTAGAGCATCACCTGCGGAACGAGAATCGACTCAAAGAATTCCTTGTCCAGCCCCAGGCCGCCGGGCACATTCCCTCCCTGCAGGGTGCCTTTGGCCGGGTCGCTGTAATAGGCCCGGTATCCCCCCGCGGCCTGGGTTTCGTCGAACCAGGCGCAGATTTCCCCCAGCCGTCGGGCCGCGTCGTCCGGACCGGCGGTCATCAAACGGGCCATCAGATCATGGAACGAGAAGCCCAACACTCCCCCGCCATCCTGGACCTGATTGCCAAACGGAATCGACTCGGGATCCACCCAGCCCCAGAAGTAGTAATCGATATTGCGTTTCGTCGTGCTGCGCGGCCCGAAGCGCCAGTGATAGATGTCCGCGCCCTGCGACGTGTCCCCTTCCACGATGCGTGCGCCGCTCAGCCAGGCGTGAATCGACCTGGCCTGCTCGGGCGTCGCGAAGCCATAGTACACCGCCTCGTTGTTCAGGAAGGTAAAACCGAAATCGTAGAAGCGCCCGTCCAGATCGACGGTGCCGAACCGGCCGGTCTTCTCGTTCCAGAACCGCTTCGTGCCGTAGTCCCGGACTTCCCGGGCATGGGCCCGCAGATCCGCCGGATCGAAGGCGTCCGCGCCGGTGGCCACGTTCCATTCCGGGTGTTTGGCAATCAGTTCCTCCAGCTCGGCCAGATCCAGCAGCGCGTCATAGTAATAGATCGTGGCCAGAGCATCCTCGCCGCCGAATGGAAGCAGATCCCAATAGTTGCTGCCAATGCCTTCTCCCGGGATGACCTTCTTTTTCCCATCCACGTAACGGATACCGCTGCGTCCCTCATGGCCCGGCCAGGTGGTGTAGACGCACTTGCGCTGCCGGGTGTCGAACTCGCGCATCATGAAGCGCATGGCGGTGCGAATCCGACCGATCTGCCCTCTCAGGAACGTGTAATCCGCCGACCACACAAAATAATCATGGCAGGCACGAATGAAATTCGAGTTGTTGATGTTGTGCCGGGTATCGCAGGCGGTGTGAAACGACTTGACGACCACCTTGGCCGGGCCGGCATTGTCGAAGCCGATCCGCAGTCGGGTGATGGTCCCCTTCCAGCCCGGCAGGTGGTGGACCCGGATCATGGTCCGCGTTTCGGTCACGTCGGTATTGAGCCGGCGGCTTCCCCCGGCAGGCGAAAAGTAAGCCCGTCGCGCCGGCGAGAATTCCGGCTCCTCCCGCGTGGTCCACTCCACGTAACAGTTGGCCCCCTCCAGTCCTTGGGCCCACCAGTTCAATCGCAGCCACGGGGAGATCCGCGCGTCGATCGCAAAGGGCGGCGTGGTGGCCGTCGCCCCCGCCTCAGTCAGTTCGATTTCCCATCCTTTCGGGCCGATCTCATCGGCTTTGCCCCCCTCCAGCTTCCAGCCTTCCGGCGTGGCCGCGGGCCCGTCGTAGCCCTGGATGCCCGTTCCGCGAAAATGCCACCCAATGCCGCCCGCCTGCATCCACAGGGGGAATGGCCAGCCCTCTGAATGGGCCAGTCCATCATGCTGATGCGTGTGGACGTAGCCCTCCGCATTGATCGCCCGACCGGCCAGCGAGGCAGCCCACCGTGTGCGCATCTTTCTCAACTCGGGCCCGCTGCCCATCGCCGGCCACAGCGTGGACATCGGCATCCACTCATCCCACAGCGGAATCAGCGGCCTCGCCGGCTGCCAGTGCAGCCAGAACAGCCGCCGCAGGCTGTCCATCTCTTTCTCACGCCCCGGCACGACAAATCGCGGGAAATCGTCCGGGATGACCGGTGCACCGGCCGGCCCGGCCGCAAACGACAAGCCGCTCATCAACGAGGCAAACGCGGGAACCAGCAGGCAGCGCGTGGACATACAAAGGCCCTCGACACCCGGCGCTCCGCCGGGGCGTCATAATGTACCGGGGAATGGCTCAAGCGCCAAAGGCGGCAATCCGCCAGTTCCAGTTTCCACCAGGCGCAAGAACAAGGCCGTCGCACCTGGCGGCGGCCTTGTGGGGGTACAAACCTGTGGGTTTTGTGCCGATCAGCGGCGACGGCGCCGCACCAACGGCAGGCCAAGCGCCAGCAAGGCCAGCGCGGCCGGCTCGGGAACGATGGTGAACGGCGTGCTCATTATTGTGTCGCCGCCTGGCGACCAGACCTTCAGCCACTCCGTTGTGGAATCGCCGGTATAAATGTTGCCAGCGGCATCGAACGCGAGGTCCATAATCCGGCTACCGGCGTCGAAGCCGCCGATGTAGGAACCGTCATTCATGTCGAAGATGTGGACCCAGCCGTCGTAGTAGTTGCCGTACGCAACCCAGCCCTTTTCTTCGTAAATGTCAAGGCAGTAGCTGCCGTTGAATGGTTCCTGCCTGGGGGTCTCCCACGCCGCGGTGTTCAACGGATAGTTGCCGTCGTCGAGGAACTTGACGATGGCCGGCCCCTGTGTCGCGTCCCAGCGCCAGAAGTTGCTGTACCAGTTCCCCGCGGAATCGCGAACGACGTCCATCGGATAGTAGACGTCCACCCAGTACGAGGGGCCGAGAATCTGCGTACCAGTGTCGCCCGGGGTGGCGGCATCTTGACCGCCGAGGTCATAGCAGATCACACCCTTGCGCGCAAGGTCGTTGCCGTTGGTGTTGACGGCGTAGATCTTGCGGTCTCCGCCGGCCTTTGTGCCCTCTACGTACACGCTCCCGATGTACTGGTTGGCGGTGCGATTCGAGGCGCCAATCAGCAGGGTGTTACCCGACAGATCGGGCGCCACTTCGTACACCGTATCATTCGCGTACTTGACGACGTAAACAGTGTCATCCTTGCCGATCGCGACCTTGAAAGGCGACGAACCGGTGGTGCCCCAGTCCACTCCGGCCGTGCCCGCCCCGGCCTCTGTTCCGTCGGCATTCAACATGTAAATCTGCCTGGACGTCTCTCGGCCAAATGCCGTCGTGCCGCCCTGATTGTTGGCCACGTAGACCCGGCCGTAATAGGGGCTGGTCGGGTTCGTGTTGACCGAGATACCACAGGGCTGCCAGAACGAGTGCGCCGTATCCTCAGCGCTGATCTGTGTCCAGCCGGACGGTGCGGAGTTGGTCACCTTGATCTGGTGATTGCCCGGCGTCGCTACCGATACAACATGTGTGCCCTTGGTCATGGCGCCAAGGTTCAGCGTCCCGCCGCCCTCCAGCACGAGCGTCACATTGTCGGCATCCTGGTTCAGGATGAACGTGAGCTCCGACCCGGAGGTGCTAACACCCGATGCGTAGGGTACCGCCATCGCCGCCGCCGGCAGGCACGCCAGCACCACAAGAGTCGTGTAGAAAACGTTTCGGTGATTCATGCTGTCCTCCTCCTCTAAAGGTTCGACACTGCTCTCGTAACCAGAACGGCACAGAATGGGAATGCGAAATGGCTGCACAGAGTGCCCGCGTCTCCCACACGTATTCGACAGGCTATCTGAACGGGCTTACTGTGTCAACAGTTTCTCCAGCCAAACCGACTCAAATTCCCGGAATCTTCTCTCTCGCAAGCCATTGAAATGACCCACCTTACATTTCAGACGGACTCCGGCACCCGCCTGGGTCGAACCGGTGTTTCGCTGGCTTGAGGCTCGATCGGCTCGGGCACCGGAATCGTTAAAGCACTGTCAGAACGCGACTTGCGAAGCTTTGACAGCAGTTCGACCATCCGTTCCGCGTACAGATAGAACACCGGCGTGACGTAGAGCGTCAGCGACTGCGAGAACAGCAAACCGCCCACGACAGCCAACCCCAGGGGCCGGCGCGACTCCGCCCCGGCGCCATATCCCAGCGCAATCGGCAGCGTTCCCACCAGGGCCGCCATCGTGGTCATCATGATCGGCCGGAACCGCACCACGCACGCCTGGTACATCGCGTCCCGCGGCGAAAGCCCCGTACGGCGGGCCTCGATCGCGAAGTCGATCATCATGATGCCGTTCTTCTTGACCAGACCGATGAGCATGATCACGCCCACGAATCCATAAATATTCAGGTCGAGGCCAAAATACATCAGCGTGGCCAGGGCCCCCACGCCCGCGAACGGCAGCGCGGTGAGGATCGTGATCGGATGGATGAAGCTCTCGTACAGGATGCCCAGCACCAGGTAAATCACCAGCACCGAGACGATCAGCAGGGCCAGCATGCCGCGCTGCGACGATTGGAAGGCCTGGGCCTGGCCCTGGAAGCTTGTGCTGATGGTGGCCGGCAGGATCTCCCGCGCGAGCCGCGTCACGTCATCCGTGGCCGTGCCCAGAGCATGTCCGGGGGCGAGGTTGAAGGAAAGGGTCACGCTGGGAAGCTGGCCGGTGTGGTTGACCAGCAGCGGCCCGACCGTGCGTTCGATGCGGGCCAGCGATTCCAGCGGCACAAGCTGGCCGGAGCTGGAACGCAGGTACAGCAGCGGCAACACGCCGGGGTGCCTTCGATGCTCGGGCAACACTTCCAGGATTACGTAGAATTGGTTGGTCGGCGTGTACATCGTGGATATCTGCCGGGTGCCGTAGGCGCACGACAGGGCCAGTTCCACCTGCTCGGCGCTGATCCCCAGGGTGGAAGCCTTGTCCCGGTCGATCTCCACGTTGACCTGCGGATTATTAAGCTGCATGTCCGAGGTCACGTCCTGCAAACCCGGCAGCTCGCGCATCTTCTCCATCAGCAGGGGCGCGTATTTGTACAGCTCCTCGGTGTCCGGGCACTGAAGCGTGAACTGGTACAACCCCTTGGTCAACCGCCCTCCCAGGCGGATGGGCGGCGGGATCTGGAGAAAAGTCTGGAGCCCCGGCACCTCGGCCAGCTTCGGCCGGAGCGACTGGATGACCTCTTCCGCCGTCATCTCCCGCTGGTCGCGCGGCTTGAGCCGAATGGACAACGAACCCGTGTTGCTGGCCCGGCTGCCACGCGCCCCGGCGTTGCACATGAAGGCCTCCACGTTCGGGTCCTCGGCGATGATCCGGGCCGCCTGCAACTGGTGCTCGACCATGGCTTCGAACGAGGTGCCCTCCAGCGCTTCCGTCTGGGCGAAGATCTGACCTATGTCCTCCAGCGGCAGAAAACCCTGCGGAATCTTCTTGAACAGGTAGAAGGTGGCCACCAGCACCATGGCCGACACGCCCATGGTGAAGAGGCGATGCCGGAATACCCAGCGCAGCGTCACCTCGTACACCCACAGCATCCCGTCGAACACCTTCTCGCTGGCCCGGTACAGCAGCCCGTACCGCTGCTCTTCCGGCGGACGCAGGAACCGGCTGGACATCATCGGCGTCAAGGTCAGCGAGACCACGCCGGAAACCAGGATGGCCACGCCGATGGTCACGGCGAACTCGGTCAACAGCCGTCCCATCAGTCCCGGCATGAACAGGACCGGAATAAATACCGCGGCCAGCGACAGGGTCATCGACAGCACGGTGAAACCGATCTCGGAGGTGCCCTCCAGCGCCGCCTGCATCGGCGGCAGCCCGTGCTCCATCTTGCGCACGATGTTCTCGAGCACCACGATGGCGTCGTCCACCACGAAACCGATGGACAGCGTCAAGGCCATCAGCGAAAGATTGTCCAGGTTGTAGTCCAGCAGGTACATCACCGCGAACGTGCCGATGATCGACATCGGGATGGCGATGCTGGGGATGATCGTCGCCCGAAGCTTGCGCAGGAACAGGAAGATCACCAGCACGACCAGCGCCAGCGTGAGCACCAGCGTGAACTCGACGTCCTCGATCGATTCCCGGATGGATTTGGAGCGGTCGATATGCAGCTCGATCTGCACCGACGGCGGTATCTGCAGGCGGATGGTCTCCAGGAGCTTGTTGACCCTGTCCACCACCTCCACCGTGTTGGCCCCCGGCTGGCGCTGAATGGCCAGCACGATCGACCGCTTAAGCTCCTTCGTGCCCGGGGCCTTGAACCAGGCGATCGTCTTGTCGTCTTCCACGCTGTCAATCACCCGGCCGACCTCGTTGAGCCGGACCGGGTTGCCGTTGCGGTGAGCGACAATCACCGACTCGTAGGCCCTGGCGTTGAGAAGCTGGCCGCTGGCTTCCACCGTGAACGCCTTGTGCGGACCGTGGAGAATGCCCGTGGGCATGTTCACGTTGGCCTGCTGAATCGCGCCGACCACCTCGTCGATCCCGATGCCTCTGGCTGCCAGCTTCTGCGGGTCCACCTGGACGCGCACCGCGTATTTCTGCGCCCCGTAGATCTGCACCTGGGCCACGCCGCTCACCATCGAGATGCGCTGGGCCAGCATTGTCTCCGCGTACTCGTGCAGCTGGTACGTCGGCATGGTGTCCGACATCAGGGCCAGGTACAGGATGGGCTGGTCGGCCGGATTCACCTTCTGATACGACGGCGGGTTGGGCATATCCCGCGGCAGGCGCCGCTCGGCCCGCGCGATCGCGGCCTGAACGTCCTGCGCGGCCGCATCGATATCCCGCGCCATGTCGAAGGTCAGCGTGATTCGCGTTGAGCCCTGCATGCTCACCGAGCTCATCGCCTCCACGCCCGCGATGAGTGAAAACTCGCGCTCCAGCGGCGTGGCCACCGACGAGGCCATCGTGTCCGGATCAGCGCCCGGCAGGCTCGCGCTGACCTCCACGGTCGGAAAGTCCACGTTCGGCAGATCGCTCACCGGCAGGTTCCGGAACGCCATCACGCCGAAGACCAGAATCCCCGCCATGACCAGTGTGGTCATAACCGGTCGTTGAATAAACAGGGCGGTGGATTTCACTGACGCCCCCCCTTGTGAGCAACCGGCGTGTCCTCTGGCTGCGCCGGACGGCTGTCGGCGGCCTTGATCTCCACCCGGGCCCCATCAACCAGCCGTAACTGGCCTTCAGTGACCACCACTTCGCCCGCTTCCAGGCCCGATTCGATGATCGTCTGGTGCTCCACCGTCTCGCCCGGGATCACCGGCCGAACCTCGACCACGTTACCCTCCTTGAGCACGAAAACGAACGTCCCCTTCTGGCCCGTCTGCAGAGCATGGGAGGGAATGACCACCTGGTCTCTTCGCATCGCGAGCAGCAGCGTCACGTTCACGTATTGCCCCGGCCACAAGCGGCGATTCTCGTTCTGGAAGGTGCCCTTCAGCCGGATCTGCCCGGTGGTCGTATCCACCTTGCTGTCCAGGAAGGTCAACATCCCCATCTCCGGCCCCCCGCTGTCACCGGGAATGACCACCCGCACGCGAAGCTCCCCCTCGCGCATGTACTGCTTGATGGTCGAGAGATGCTGCTCGGCCGTGGAGAAGGACACGTAAATCGGGCTGATCTGCTCGATGTGGACCAGTGTCGTCTCGTTCGCCTTGATCATGTTGCCCCGGTCCACCAGCAGATCCCCGGCCCGGCCGTCAATCGGCGATCGGATCGTGCAATACTCGAGGTCCAGCCGGGCCTGCTCCAGCGCCGCCTCGTCCGCCCGCACGGTGGCCAATGCCGCATCGAGCTTGGCCTTGGCCCGTCCGTGCTCCCGCTCGGTCGCGGATTGCTCTTTGAACAGTCCGTCCAGCCACTCGAAATCCCGCCGGGCGTCCTCGGCCAGGGCCCTGTCCCGGGCCAAATTCGCCTCGGCCAGATGCACCGCCGCCTGGAACGGCCGCGGATCAATGGTGAAAAGAAGGTCCCCAGCCTTGACGTTCTGGCCTTCCGTGATGTGAATTTCCGTCAGATGACCGTCCACCCGCGACTTGACCTGCACCGACTGGTACGATTCCGCCCAGCCGATGGCCTCGATCTGGAGCGGCATGTTCTTCCGCTCGGCCCTCGCCACCACCACCGGCGCCGGCTTGCTCTCGCCCCGCGCCGCCGCCCGGCTGCCGTTCTTCCCGCTCAGCTTCTCGCAGCCGCCCAGACTCAATCCCAGCATGAAAATCGCCGGAACGCCCCACTTCGTCAGAGAAGGGGTACACGCAAACACGCTCATAAGCCAGCACCTTCTCATTGTTTAATTTCTGTCAGTCTCGCTCTCTGCACCGGCCAGTCTAAATGGGGCCGCACGACAGGTAAAGCGCGCCCCTTTGCGACCAGGCCACCAGGCGGACTGAAGGCCGGCGGCGCCTGGCTTTCCACTCTCAGTGGATCTATTCCGCTATGCACCCACGCCAAACACGGGGGGGCTCGACACATCGCGGGCGATATTTGAAAGAAAACGTTATGTCGTTAGTCTATCAATCGGGAGTGAATTTCCCGGGGAGCCTGCGCGTGTCCACGGACACTCACTTGACGCACGACCGCGACGCCGACTTCGACTGCCTGCCGGTCCTCTCTCAAATTGAAACCGATCGCTTCTGCGAAGGTTGCGGCTACAACCTGCGCATGCAGGGCGTCCGGCGAAACCCCCGGCTGGAAATCCTCGTCGTGCGCTGCCCCGAGTGCAACCGCTATCACCCGGTCGCGCCGGCCGGCACGCTCCGCCAGATCTGGTGGCAGCGGTTCGCCGGGCTGTTGATGGTGGGGTATGCCCTGCTCCTGTTGAGTGTGATCGTTGGCTTCGGGCTGGTGGAGTTTGGAATTACCGTCGGCACTATAGAGATGTTGGGCGCCCACACGTGGGATCCCGTCACCGGACAGTCCCATGCGCTACCGCTCTACCAGCGCCCTGACGATCCGGACTACGCATTCGTCCTGAGCATGGCCGCCATCGGCTCTCTGTTGACCGGCTACGTTGCTGTCGCCCTGGCCACCATCGCCTGTCACCATTGGCCCCGATGGGGTTACGCTGTATTCGCGGCAGCCATCCCCCTGACGGTAACCGCCGTCATATGGGCCCTACTGATGCTTGAAGTCGACGATATGATGTCGGCAGTCCCCCGTTTTTATGCCGCATTACTCGCCAGCCTGCAAATTGTCGGCGGCCTGCTGGCTGTTCGCACTGGGCGGCCTGTGGCCCGTGGAGTCATCCGCCTGCTCTTACCGCCAAATCTGCGAACCTACATGGCTTTCCTCTGGTCCGCAGACAACCTTCAACCCCCACAGCGGCAGCCATAATCCCCTCAAGCGCCCCATCCCCTTGTCTCCTTGGCTCCGTGTCCCCGTGTCGCCCCCTCCCCTACTCTCCATCTCT
>JAAXZI010000040.1 GCA_012719955.1 Phycisphaerae bacterium
CCCAAGGCGAGCGTCCTTCGTCGGCCCGGAAGACCGAAAATACCTCGAAAACGGGGCAGGCGCAACGGGGGGAGCGCTGTACAATGGCGGAACACAGCCCGGCGGCGTAGCCGGGCAAGGTCAAATGGGAAATGTCGGATTATGGGTGGATCAGCCCTGGTTGACGTTCACTCAATCACAGGGCACCTCAACGGGGGAAGCAAAGGAGGTCGGACTTCATCTTGAAACCCAGTCTTTCGAGATGGGACAGTATGAGGCGTGGATCGAGGTCGTGGGCAATGCGTCCAACACTCCACGGTGGGCACGGGTGACGGTTATTGTCCAGACGCCCGGCGACTTTAATGGCGACGGCAGTGTTGACCATCAGGACTTGGAACTGTTTGTACCCTGCGTGACAGGCCCGATGATCCCGTACAGCCAGGGGATACCTTCAGGCTGCACCATCCCTATCGACGGTGCCGACTTTGACGATGACGGCGATGTGGACCAGGAGGACTTTGGACTGTTTCAGGCCAAGATATGCGGCCCCCAATATGCGTGCCTCCAGATGGCGAGTCCATCGGTGACGACCAGCTCCGAAACGCCTCGGTGCGTCCCTGGTGTGAAGTCATCCTCCTCCAGGGCATTCGCCCCCGTTTGGCCGGAAGCAGCGCGGGCGCTGCCTGATCCGGCTCAGTTGGCAGGTGCCAGGGGATCGGAGCATAGGATGAGTCCCTGGATTGCTGTTGGCATCGCAGCGATAATCGCCGCCATCTATCTCTTCGTTAAGTTTTGGCGTTTCGCATCTAACTCCAAGTATTTCACCATGTCAAGCGTTCCCGACACCTGGGAACAAACCCGGATTCGGGACGCGATTAACTGTCTCAACACCTTGTCTCGGGTGCCTGGAGCCGATCCTGATCTTGCCAGGGCATATCAATTTCTTCGCAACACCGAAGGCATTTACAGCCCGTTCGACTGTGGGTGTGAGATACTGCGGGTCAACCGCAAACCAGTGGGAGACGTGGGCACTGATGGGAAGATCAAGGACGAGTCAGGCGAGGAAGGCACGGTCGCCAGAGTGTGGATTGTTTGGTCTCCTGATCTCCAGGTCTACGTGATTACATCGATGGCGATTCGCAGGGATGTTCTGGCGGCGGAGCCGTGGGACGACTATTACGACCCCGTGACCCAACAAATGAAGCCCAGCTACGCCAGGATCAAGGCCGCGTTTGCCTTCTTCGGTGAGTGGCAGCACAAACAGTACGGCCCCGACGAGAAAGAGTGCCAGCACAAACTCGAAAGAGCGGTGATGTCTGTTCAGCCTTATACGGGCGTGTTTCCCTTCACTCTCCACTATCAGCATGGTGAGAAAGAAGGGGTAGGTGATTGACTATGTGGCATCCAACGCTCTATTGCGGATTACTGCTCGGAATCGTGGTCTTACCCCTCTTCTACCGGAAGCTGGGATGGAGAATACTCGTTGTCTCTCTGCTCTGGATTGTCGCTGCGGACGGGACGACGCTTGAGACTGGCGACTGGGAGACTGATAAGACGGTGTGCGGCGCTGTTTTGGGCATCGCCTCTGTCCGTCTAATCCAGAAGAGGGTGGGGATTCTTCGGGGAATGCTGCTGGTCCCGGTCTGGGTGCTGGCGGTCAATAGTTCGATGTGCGGGCTCTGGCACTTCTTGACCAGGAAGGGCCTCAGTCCGTTCGGATACCCTGCGATGCTCCTTGGCCAGATTTCAACGGTGGTGGTGCCGATTGCCCTTTTCGTCCTCGGGTTTCTCTACTTCTGGGACGCAAAAAAGCAAAGTGGACTAAAGTAGTCGGCCTTCATCGGCAGATCGTGATCCGCCTTGATCCGGCAGCAGCCGCAGGGTGTGGCAACATTCTAACGCGTATCCGCCGCTTGAACTCATCCGGGTGCATCGGTTACTTTCCCATTCCGCCATCCCTGAACGTCAAACCCGCCGCCCTCCTGCAACCGCACGCAGTACAACGCGTCGAAGCCTTCACTCACAACGGGCGGTTCCAAACGGCCAGCGGTAGCGTAAATGGCCACCTCTGGTACGAGTTCTCTTCCGGTACGGCCGCGATTGCGTTCCAGGCATTCCCGCACGTCCGAGGCGAAGTAATACCCGATGACCCGGGCACCCAATTCACGGCCAATGGCGATCAGAGGCCTGCGATCCGCCCGTGTGGGGTTGGTATTGTCCACGACCACGCTGCGCCCCTCGCCGAGCGCCTCCCGGATCAGTTGCTGCTGACGACGTTCGGGGCGGCGGTTGTTCCGCAGGCGGTCTTTGCTGACATGGACGTGCGTCTGGGCAAACCGGGTTCGGTAGAACGAGGTCTTGCCCGAAGCCTGCAAGCCGACAAACAGGACGAGCTCCAGTTCCGGCATCAGATGAGTCTCCAGGGCCTTTATTCTACCCCGTGGGGGCTGGTGAGTCGGAAGGACATGGCGGCACCTGCCGCGATTGGGGGCTGGGGCCGTGCCCGGTCCTGCCATCCACGCCCGAGGCGTCCTGGCCGAGATATTGTATCTGCTCGGCCGGCAGGGTAGGCTCATGCCATCAAAGCCACGAACCCTGCCTGGTGGCCGGATACTCGCCGGCCGCCGGTGCGCGTGATGGTGGAGAGGAGGATACCATGAGCCGTGAGACGATTCCCCTGACCGAGCTGAAGTTGCCTGCTTTCGGCGCCTGGGAGCCCGGGTGGTTCCTGCTGACGGCCGGGGAGAAGGGGGCGGGAAACTTCAACAGCATGACCGTGTCCTGGGGGGCCATGGGGGTCATCTGGCATCGGCCCTTCGTGATGGTGGTTGTCCGTCCGCAACGCTACACCCGCCAGTTCATGGAGCGTCACAACACCTTCAGCCTGTGCGCCTTCGATGACCAATACCGTCCGGCCCTGGAGAAGCTGGGTCGGCAATCAGGGCGGGACACCGCGAAGATGGCCGAGTGCGGGCTGACGCCCATCGAGTTGTCGCTTATCCCCACTCCTGGATTCGCCGAAGCCAAGCTGATCCTGGAATGCCGGAAGATGTATTTCGACGACCTCGAACCCGCCCACTTCCTGGCCGACTTCATCGCGCCCAACTACCAGGGCGACTATCACCGCATGTACTTCGGCGAGGTGCTGGCCGCGGCCGGCACGCCCGAGTATCGCCGCTGAGAAGTTGTCTTGAGACGGCGGCGGCGTTCGGGCTTCCTGTTCGGGCGCCCTTACTGCTCCTGGTAAGAAGATGGATGAGAAGTGAGGAGTGAGAGTGAATTTTATCTCTCATGCTCCTCACTTCTCGATCCGTGTTGGCTCCACCCGCCGGACGACGTCGAGAAGGGCCAGGTCGGCCAGCTTCTCGCGGGCGATCAGGCCGATCACCAGCCGTGCGGGTTTCGCCGTTGCTTCCACCTGGAGGCCTGCCTGGCGCAGCGCATCCAGCGTCGGTTGCTCCATATCCGCCGTGATGACGCTGACCCGCAGGCGGTTATTCACCAGCTCCAGGTCCGCGGGGGCCGGCTGCGTCGCCGCGGCAGCGCCGGCCTGGGCGATAGCCAGCAGCCGGTCGTCCACCCGCTGACGCAGCTTGAGCTCGCGGATGACGGGGTCGAAGGCTTTCCTGGCTTCGTCCGCCAGGGCGGCGATCCGGCGATCGCGCTCGGCGGCAGCGAGCTTCGGGTCGTTGAGCACGTCGCGCATCTGCACGCCGATCTTGAATTCGCCATCGAGCCTGACCAGCGCCTCGGCCAGGGCTTTGGCATCGTCGAGCTTACCGGCTTTGACTAGTTCGCCGATCTGGATGGCCACGCGCTGGGGCACCATCATCTGGCGTGCCCAGTCAAGCCGGTTGGCTGCTTTCAGCGCCGCCAGCCGGGCGGGTAGTTGCTGCGTGTTCACATCCCCCGCTGAGACTGGCGGGCGGCCGGCGGCGGCTGAGTCCGTTCGCTTGGCCAAGGCCCTCCTTTCCTGCCGAGTGTCATAGAAATCCCCAATGATCGGTTGCACACCTTTGGTGTGTGGGGGCTGGCTCCGAGGTAGCCCCACGATTCTTTGATCCATAGTCGGCGGTGCCGGCGAGCCGATGGCTGGGACCTGGTAGCCATAGCTGGCACTGCCGTAGGAATCGCCCGAACCGCCGCCACCAAATCCGCCGAAGCCGCCGACGTGGCCACTCTGTCGCGAAAGTGCCCACATATTCCGGGCAGTGCCCATCGGCACATTCCCCGGCTGGTTGGCTTCGTCGTATGACCTGTGTCTACGCTGGTTCACGATGATCACCGAGCCAAGCTGTATTCGGGGTGCAGCATCTTCAGGATCTTCAGGCGAGGTCGCGACCAGCTTGAATAATGCTTCCTGGCCGAACACCCTCTCATAGCTCACCCCCTGGGGCATCTCGATGGGCACGTGGACCAGCCGCGGCTGGCCACCGATCGTGACCCGCTGCTTCTCGACGGCCACGAAACTCGTGTACTGGGTCATGATCCCAAAGGTCTCGCCGAGCTTCACGACCTCATTGCGCAGTTCTTCGGGGAAGTTGCCGGTCTGGGCGGCCCGGAGGTCCTCGTTCATCAGTTCCTCGACCTTGGCCCGGGCCCAGAGCGTCGCGATGGTGTCGTGCTCGGGCTGGTTCGCAGGCAATTCGAGCGGAATGGTCCGCTCGTAGCGCCCGCTGCCCGTCCGGCCGCGGATGGTCAGCGTGCCGGAGCCCGGTGCGGTATACCGGCCATGCAGGATGATCGGCTTCACGTCGAACAGGTCGGGGAGGGTGTTGGGGACCATCTCAGTGACCTTCAGTCCGTCGCTGAAAGTCAATTCGATATCGGTCAACACCGGCGTCTGGATGCGCTCGGCAAACCGCTTCGCGGCCGCATCGCCGTCGCTTTGCAGTGATACGTATTCCACCTCGCCGCGCCCGGCCCGGGCCATGCCGTCCAGCAGGTAGCGGTTCACGCTGTTGCCGATCCCGAAGCTGAACACGCGCGTGGTTTTGGCGTTCCGCTTCACCGCGTCGATGATGGCCTGGTCGTTGCCTACGTAACCGTCGGTCATGAAGCAGCAGATGCGGATGGGGGCAGCGGCGGCCGTGCCGACTTCACTCCATCTGGATACCCGGAGCACGCGGCGGCGATTTTCAGTGACCCACCGTCCACTGATGATGAGTTCCTTGTTTTTTAACTCGGCGAAGTCGTCCGGCAGACCGGGCGCGGGGACGACCTGATCATCGACCTTAATGCTGGTCTCTCCCCTGGCGGTCAAAACAGTCGGAATCATGGCATGAATGAGTTGCTTGCCCTGGACTCGAACTTGCACTTCGCGGCCATCCGCCGGCAGATTCAACAGATCATCCGGTGTAAGAGGTTGAGAATCACCGGTGGTGGATTGCTGTACCAGCGCCGCCTCAATGGCCTTCATCATCTCTGTCCCGCCACGGCCGGAGCGGGTGGCGAGGAACTGCTGGGCGGAATTGATGTTCTCTTTGGTAGCCGGTCGAGGCTTGTCCCAGAGAATGTGCGTGTCGCCGGAGAAGGTGATGAGATTGAAGGTGTCCTGCGGCCGGAGGGCCCCGATGGCCTTGCTCATGACCTGTTTGGCCTTTTCGATGGGGAAGCCAAACATCGACCCGGAGGTGTCCAGCACGAACACCAGTTCGCGGGCCACCGCCTGGGCGTCGGTCACCCGTGCCGGCGGTTGGAGGATGAGCGAGAAGAAGTTGCCGTGCTTGCCGGTGTGCGTGAAGGTGGCTTCCTCAATCGTGTCCGCCGTCTGCCGCCAGGAAATGACGAAGTCGCGGTTGGGGATCTCGCGTTCTTTCTTGAGCTCAATGGTCATCCGGCGCGGCAGGCCGTCATCACGCTGGACGGTTCTGGTCGTGATGATGTCGTGCAGTTCGGACTTGAGGTCAAGAATGCCCGGCCCGCCGGTGTCGATGGTTACGCTGACGCTGATGTCGTGGCCTGCGCGTTGTTCCGGCCGGACGGGCATGGGGGTGATTTTGCTGGCGTCTGGCACCTGGTCCGTATCCGGTGAAAAGGCGGCACCCGGCTTGGCGATCAACGTTTTGGGCAGGCAGAACCAGCGCCCGCCAACGTGCCCCACGCCATCGTTGCACAACATGCCTGATTCTTTCGACCCATCCACGTAGGCCGCCTCGAAGCCATACCACAGGTGACGGTCGCCACCGGGGGCCTCGATGGGGATGGCGTTCTGGAGCAGTGCCGTAAGTTGTTGACCATTCAGTTTGTGAAGTGGCTGAGGCCCCTCCTCCTTGATGGTCACGCTGGCTGGTGCCATCAGGATGAGCCCCGCGCGCCGCTGATAATGGCCGGGCGCCTCAGCGAGGCTCGTCTTCGGCGTTCCCGGGATATACCGCGGCCCGACCACCATCGGGAAATCGAAGTTGAACGTGCCGTCCTTGCTCTCCAGCAGTTCGACATAGCTGATCTGCACGTCGATGGTGGCCCCCGGCTCGATGTTGGCCACCGACTGGGTGAAGATGTTCGGCCGTTCCTGCTCCAGCAGGCTGGCTACGTAACCCTGTTCGCGGGCGGCTTCGTAGATTCGCCGGGCCTGCTGTCGTTCCTTGACCTCGCCGACGATGATCCGGTCGCCGACGGTCATGGTCATGCGGTCCACCGCCGCCCGGTGGCTCATCGGGAATGTGTAGACGGCCTCGATCTTGTCCTCATAGGGGTTGCGGAAGGTTTGCTTGAGCGTCACCCGCGTGAACCGCCCGGAGATAGCCACGTTCACGTCGGTACCCTTGAGCGGGCAGGGGCCGATCAACTCGCCCTTGGGGTTGAACGCTTCGAGTTTCCCGCCTTCGGGTGCATAGATGATGTCCTGGGCCCGGGCGGGTTGGACCGGCCCATTGGGCATAATCATTGGAATCAATACCGCCAGCAGGGCCAGCACTGCCGCGATCGGAGAATACCGGGTCATGATCGACCTCCAATAGTGGGTCCGTTGCGCGCTTCCGGAGTCTTTGACGCCGGCAGAAGCTGAAAGTTCCATCGATGCAGAGACGGAGCGTGTGAACGATGGAGAGATTGGGGAATTCTCTCGTGAGCCGACCAGAACCTGTTCCAGGATCCGGTCTTGTGCTTCCAGGGCCCGGGCGGTGTGAATCTGGTGCCAACTGCGCAGCAGGGCGTCCAAGTCATCCTCCGGCGGCGGGCCGGGATTATTGGCGCTAATATCAACCGGTGGGTCTTCGTGTCCCCCACCTCTGAGGAGGTGTGGCACCCTGGCAGGTGGGGGCTCGTGTCCCTCACCTCTGAAGAGGTGGGGCACCCCGGGGCTCTCCAACTCTCCATCTCTCCAATTCTCCATCTCGCCCCCGTTGGGCGCATTCAGATCGTCATCGGGACGTAAGTGGTTGTCATTCATGACGTTCGCGCCTCCCGTAGCTGCTTGGCCAGACGCTGTCGGGCCCGGTGCAGCAGCTTGTAGAACCCGCTACGGGACAGCCCCAGGGCGGCCGCTGCCGCTGCCGGCGGGTCGGGGTCCAGGTAATAGAGGTGGATGGCCAGCCGCTCGTCCTCGGGCAGGTGGTCCAGGGCGGCGGTCAGCCGGTCGAGCTGTTCGGCCTGCTCGGCCTGCGCGGCCGGGTTCGGACTGGGAGGATCGAGTTCCGTGTGTCGCATGGTGGCCTCGATCTCGTGTCGGGTTCGCCGACGGCTCGATCGCCGCCGTTCCGAGCAGACCCGACGGGCGATGGAGTACAGCCACGTCCGGAATCCGCCCGGCTCAGCGAGATGGTGCAGCCGGCCAAAGGCGCGCAGGAACACTTCCTGCAGGGCGTCATCGGCCTCGGCCGGCGACCCGCAGCGGCGGCACAGCGACAGGATGACCGGCGCGTGCCGTTCGTACAGCCGCGCGAAGGCCTCCCGGTCGCCCGCCAGGGTGGCGGGCACGTCGCTGGCATCGTCGCTCATCGTTTTACACATGGCCGCTGGGAGCTGTTTGTCGACCGGAATTCATCTGCTTCTACAGGCGAACGGTGGCGGAGGTGGCAGGGGGGGAATGACCAATGTCCAAATCCCAATGTCCAAAGATGACGAATGACGAAACCCGAATGACGAAGGAATGGCTAATGTCGAATGACGAAATGGCTTGCGCTATGGCGCAAAGGTCATCAAATTGCTGTAGCGGCCGGGCTCCGTACCGGCCGTTTTATCCGAGAGGCGGCCGGTACGGAGCCCGGCCGCTACGGTCTTGGACTGCAGAGCGCCGGGATCTTCAGTGCCGTTGTCTCCACCAACACAGGACCAGCAAGGCCCACAGCAGTTCCGTGTAGTCTTCCCGGCGGGCGGCGTGGGCCTGGTAGATCCGCGCGACGGTGGCCGCGTTGATGGAGAAAGCCCCCAGCGCGTCGGGCGTAACCACGTCGTGGAACATGTCGCGCAGCTCGTGGCGCAGGAACTCGCCCACCGGCACCTCGAAACCCATCTTCCTGCGCGTCAGGATCGCCTCCGGCACGAAGCCACGGAAGGCCTCGCGGAGGATGCGCTTGCCTTGTCCACCGGCGATCTTGTATTCGATGGGCAGACCCGTAATGAAGTCCACCAGCTCCTTCGAGAGCAGCGGCACGCGCACCTCCAGACTGTGGTACATGCTGGCCATGTCCACCTTGAAGAGCATATCGTCAGGCAGGCCCATGCCCAGGTCGGCGAGCAGGATCTCGTCGAGGCCCGGCGGTGGGGCCGCGCCGGCTCGCCAACCTCGTGCCGCATCGCGCGCGAGCTGTTGGAGCGTGTCGGCGGTCTTGCGGGCGCGATCCGGGCCGATCAACGCGGATGCGGAGGGAAGGTCAAGAAATCGCGCCCAGGCGATGTGCCGCAGGAGTGGATCGGGCAGGTCGCCGCGCAGGAGTTTGCGCACCTGTCGCAGCCGGTTCATCCAGGACGTGGACTTGCCTGTGGGCGCTGCGCGCAGCAGCGGCTCGATCAGGCCCTTGCGCAACAGGCCGGGAATGCGCCGATATCGCACGAGGTAGTGGTGTCCCAGATAGCGCCAGTACCCGCCGAACAATTCATCGCCGCCGTCGCCGCTCAGCGCGACCGTCACATGCTGCCGTGTGTGTTGGCTGACCAGCGCGGTGGGCAGCAGTGAGCTGTCGGCAAACGGCTCGCCGAGATGATTCAACATGGGTTCGACGGCTGCGAGCACGTCGGCGAAGGTCAGGCGAAAGGCGTGATGTTCCGTGCCGAAATGTTCCGCGGCGATTTGGGCGTATTGCGTCTCGTCGTAGGTGGGGTGATCGGCATAGCCGATGCTGAACGTTTTGACCCGTTCGCCGCCGGCCTGGGCCAGGCAGCCGGCCACGATGGTCGAATCCAGCCCGCCGGAGAGGAACGCCCCCAGTGGTACGTCGGCCACGCGCTGACTGACTACCGCCCGCTCGACCCGCGCGCGCAGCTCGCGGGCGGCCTCCTCATACGGCAGGGGGAATGCCGGCGGGGGCGGCAGGTGGTGATAGCGCCGCGGCGCACGCGGGCCGTTGGCGTCGAATTCCAGCACGTACCCCGGCGGGAGCTTGCGCACGTGCCGATAGATGCTCATCGGATGGGGGATATATCCAAGGTGCAGGTAGAGCGAGACGGCCTCCATGTCGATCTCGCGGGGGATGGCCGTCAAGCGCATCAACGTTTCGATCTCACTGGCGAATGCCAGCCGGTTGTCCAGGTGGGCGTAGTAGAGCGGCTTGATCCCAAACGGGTCGCGTGACAGGTGCCCCCGGCGACCGGCCGTATCCACGATGGCCAGCGCCCACATGGCATCGAACCGCCGCAGCGCCTCCGGCCCCCACTGCATGCAAGCCCGCAGCACCACCTCGGTATCGCTGTCGGTGCGGAACTCGCCACCCAGCTCCGCGCGCAGCGCCCGATAGTTGTAAAGCTCACCGTTGTAGGCCAGGGCCCACCGGTTGGCCGGATCGGCCATGGGCTGGTGCCCTTCGGGCGTGGGGTCGATGACCGCCAGACGCGTGTGGGCCAGCCCGACGCTGAATTCCGGCGTCTCGTATATCCAGATCCCCCGGTCATCCGGTCCGCGGTGGGCCAGCTCGGCGCAAAACCCCTCCAGCACGGCCCGGTCGATGGGCCGCCCGCAGAAGTCGATAATCCCGGCGATGCCGCACATGCCGCGATTCTAATGCCGCCGTGCCAAGTGGGCCATTGTCGGCGATGGCCGGGCTGGGTGCCGGCTGTTCTCCTCGCTTCCGTAGCGGCCGGACGCTGCACCGGCCGTTCGCGCTGTAGCGACCGGGCTCTGCACCGACCATTCGCGCTGTAGCGACCGGGCTCCGTACCGGTCGTTCGCGCAACAGAGGCCCCAATACCCTTTTCCGGTCCATGCGTTTTGCGCTTCAACCTATGAGGCGGGCAAGATGCCCACCCCCCGAGGCATTGAGGCGGGCAAGATGCCCACCCCCCGAGGC
>JAAXZI010000041.1 GCA_012719955.1 Phycisphaerae bacterium
AGCGGACCGTGGCGTCCTCAGAAGCATTCGTTCGCCTGGCCATGATCAACCTCATGCTCAACCGACTCGAACCCAAGGGAGTAGATCCCGAGTTTCGTTACCGGAAGGTGGCGTAGTGCCACTTATGGGATAGACACTAAGTCGCAGTTGGCCCTTGAGTTCTTTCGCACGCATGAGGAGATCACGTTGCCAAGCAGCGAAAGCAGGATGGAAATTCGGGACTTCTACTATCACCTGATGGTGGAAGGAGCGGATGAGTTCGCCATTATTATGCTTGACCCGGAAGGCCGGGTGGCGAGTTGGAACCGGGGTGCCGAGCGTATCACCGGCTACACGCGCGAGGAGATTCTGGGACAGTTCATTTCGCGGCTCTTCCCACCCGAGGATGTCTGGCAGCACGAGCAGGAATTGCGCCAAGCCCGCACTGAAGGCCGGGGGGCACATGAAGGCTGGTACCTGCGCAAGGACGGCCGCCGTTTCTGGGGCAGCGGGGTCGTGACGCCCATCCGCGACACGGACGGCCGGCTGGCCGGCTTTTCGAAAATCATGCGCGACATTACCGACCGCAAGCGTTTCGAGGACCAGCTCGCCCACAAGGCCCGCGAATTGGCCAATATCAACGCGGAGCTGGAGCAGTTCGCGGCGGTGGTGTCCCATGACCTGCGTTCGCCCCTGCTGGCCATTGCCGGATGCGCCCAGTTGCTCCGCGAGCAGTTCGCCGAGCAACTGGCGGGAGAAGGTGCCGAACTCATCTCCATGATCCAGGATGGGGTCAATCGCATGGGCCTGATCATCAAGGATCTGCTGGCCTTCGCCCGGGCCACTCCTGCCCGGGACCGCGTCGAAGAGGTCGATATGAACGAGGTCCTGAGCAAGGCCCTCTCGGACCTGAACGAGCCTGTCGCGGAGAGCGGGGCCGTGATCACGCACGACCCGCTGCCGCGGGTCATGGGCAATGCGAACCAACTGGGCCAGGTGCTTAACAACCTGATCGGCAATGCCATCAAGTACCGCAGCGGTGAGCCCCCGCGCATCCACGTCAGCGCCGGGGAGCGCGAGCGGGACTGGGAATTTTCGGTGCGGGACAACGGTATTGGGATCGACCCGGCCCATTTCGAGCGGATCTTCGCCATTTTTCAACGGCTGCATGAGGATGGGCGGTATGCCGGCTCAGGCGTGGGGCTGGCCATCTGCAAGAAAATTGTTGAGCACCACCAGGGACGGATCTGGTTGGATTCACAGCCGGGCCGAGGCTCAACATTCTTTTTTACAGTCCCGAAGCAGACGGACGGACCGGGCATATAATAAACTTTGAGCCGTTGTGGTTCTCGTAAAAGGAGAGACGCGGCGTGTACGCTGGAATGCCCAACTCACAGATGGCTGGATCCAAGGCATCCAGAATACTGGTGGTCGAGGACCAAACCGTGCCACGGAAGGTGCTGGCTCAGATTCTCTCCCGCAACGGGTTTGAGGTTCAGTCGGCAGCCAACGCCAAAGAGGCCCTCGACGTCGGTGTTCATTTCCAGCCGGATCTCCTGCTGACCGACTGGCTGTTGCCGGGAAACACGAACGGATTGCAGGTGGCCGAGGCAATGCGGGCCACCCGACCCGAGCTGTCGGTGATCTTCCTTACCGGGTTGCCCACCGACAAGCTGGCCGCACAGGCTCAACATGTCCAGCCGTGCAAGTTCATCGAGAAACCCTGCGATTTTGACGAATTGCTGAGGGAAATCCGGCAGATGGCGCTCAAGTCGGATTAGCGGCAGTCTCATCCACTCTCTGTTTCAGAATGGCGAAACCCGAAGGACCAACCGGGCACGGCCGTGGTTCGTCCTTCGGGTTTCGATGAATCCATGCTCTGGATTGGACAGGAACGCCCCCTCGCTTACGGGGCCACCTGTTCGAGCCAGCCGACCTTGGGCAGGTCGCCGACCAGCGGGCCGACGTACTCGCGGAAGCTGTTGAGCACGTTGTTGCCGGCCTCGTTGATGTACTCGGCGGGCATTTCCTTGGTCTTGGGCGGCTTCTCCGGGGCCACCTCGCGCAAGCCGATCAGCTTGGTTCCGACGGTGTAGGTCGTGCTGGGCAGGCGGACGAGGGCCACACTGCCGGCCGGGGTGTCATCCAGCGAGTAGGACACCGCCATCTGGCCGACCAGCCGGGCCTCCCAGGCATCCACTTCGCTCTCGTACCCGGGGAAGCTGCGCTGCAGGTAGCCGAAGGTGTCGGACCGCACGCGGGTGATGTTCTTGGAGCGATTGCGGAGCGTGCCGGCCAGGTAGTCGGCCAGCGAACCGGCCCCGGCCGAAAGCTGCAGGTTGCCGAACGCATCGCGGGCCAGATTCTCCTGGCGGAGCACGGAGACCTTCTCGGCCCAGAGTTTGCCGTCCTTGTCGGCGATGCCTTCGGAGACCGCGACCAGGCAGCGGCCGTAGCGATCGAAAACCTCCTGAACGTCCTTGACAAACTGATCGATGTCAAACGGCCGCTCGGGCAGGTACACCAGGTGCGGGCCGTCGTCAGGCCGCTGGCGGGCCAGGATGCTCGCGGCGGTCAGGAAGCCGGCGTTGCGGCCCATGATGATGTTGATCTTGACGCCCTTGAGGGCCCGGTTGTCGAGGTTGTCGCCGATAAAGGCGGAAGCCACGAACTTGGCCGCGCTGCCGTAGCCGGGGCAGTGGTCGGTCACCAGCAGGTCGTTGTCGATGGTCTTGGGGACGTGAATGACGCGAAGCTCATACTTGGCGTCCTGGGCCATCGTGCTGACGATGTTGGCCGTCTCGGCGGAGTCATTGCCGCCGATGTAGAAGAAGTAACGCACGTCGTTTTTGCGGAAGACGTTGAAGATCCGCTCGCAGTATTCCTTGTCGGGCTTGTCCCGGGTGGCGCCCAGCGCCGCCGCCGGCGTGCGGGCCACCAGCTCGAGCATCGACTTGGGCTGACGATTGAGATCAAAAAACTGCTCGTTGATGATGCCGCGGACGCCGTGCCGGGCGCCGAGCAGGTTCTTGATATGGGGGAACTTCTGCGCCTCTTCGATCACGCCGACCAGGGACTGGTTGATCACCACCGTCGGGCCGCCGGCTTGACCGACAACTGCATTACCGGATGCGGGGGAAGCCATGGATGCACATCTCCAGGAAAAAGCGGTCGCGGAACACCGGACCGGATCAAACTCCAGGCACGGCTCGCCGAGCCGTGGCACACAAAGAAAACCAACTCCCAGCACGGCCCTTCGAGCCGTGGCGCGCAACAAAAGCGGACCGTCTGTCCGCCGCAGGTGACGCGCGGGGAAATTCTACCAAGTGCGCTCGATGAATCCAGTATCCACGTTGCCTTCCTGGAAGCGGGGGTGAGCCAGGATCTCGCGGTGGCGCGGGATGGTGGTCTTGATCGGCGCAATGACAAACTCATCCAGGCAGCGCTGCATGCAGGCGATGGCCTCCGCCCGCGTGGGACGGTGCACGATCAGCTTGGCGATCATGGAGTCATAGCGCGGACTGACCGTCATGCCGGCATGGACAAAGGTGTCGACGCGGACGCCAAACCCCCCCGGCTGGCGGAAGTCCGTGATTTTCCCGGGGCACGGGCGGAAGTCGTGGTCGGGATCCTCGGCATTGATGCGGCACTCGATGGCGGCCCCCCGGTGGCGAATGTCGCGCTGACGGAATTTGAGCGCTTCGCCGGCGGCGATCCTAAGCTGCCACTGTAATATGTCTATTCCAGTCACCATTTCGGTGACGGGATGCTCCACCTGGACGCGGGTGTTCATTTCCAGCAGGTAGAACCGCTTTTTCTTGTCCACCAGGAACTCGACGGTGCCGGCGCTGTAGTAGCCGGCGGCCTTGGCCAGCCGGGCGGCGGCCTTGCAGAGCTCTTCGCGGGTGCGTTCGTCAAGGCCGGGGCTGGGGGATTCCTCAATGAGCTTCTGATGGCGGCGCTGCATGCTGCAATCGCGTTCGTAGAGGTGCACCACGTTGCCATGGTGATCGCCGAGGATCTGGACCTCGACATGGCGGGCGGCCTCGATGGCCTTTTCGAGGTAGACGGCAGGATCCTTGAAGGCGGCGGCCGCTTCGGCCCGGGCCGCCGGAAGGCTGTGCCGGAGCGTGGCCTCGTTATTCACCAGGCGGATGCCCCGCCCCCCACCGCCGGCCGCGGCCTTGATCATCACCGGATAGCCCACCTCGGCGGCCCACTTGGCCGCTTCGTTGTCGTCCTCTACGGGGCCTTCTGTCCAGGGGATATTGGGGACTTTGACCTTCTTGGCCAGGCGCTTGGCGGCGATCTTGTCGCCCAGGAGGCGCATGGATTCGGAACTGGGGCCGATGAATTCGATCTTCGATTCCCGGCAGGCGTCGGCAAACTGGGCGTTTTCGGCGAGGAAGCCGTAGCCGGGGTGGATGGCATCGACGTTGGCGACCTCGGCAGCGGCGATGATCCGATCGATCTTGAGGTAACTGTCCACCGCCGGACCCGGGCCGATGCAGATGGCCCGGTCGGCCAGCGACAGATAGGGCGCGTGGCGGTCTTCTTCCGAATAGACGCAGACCGTCTTGATGCCCAGCTCTTTGCAGGCCCGCAGGATCCGGAGGGCGATCTCGCCTCGGTTGGCTATTAAGACACGGGAGAACATGATAATCGCAAGTACTCGCTTACGTTCGCGGCCTGACCAACATCAGCGGCTGCCCATACTCGACGGCCTGTTCGTTCTTGCACAGGATCCGTTCCACCCGGCCCGCCACTTCCGCCTTGATTTCGTTGAAAACCTTCATGGCCTCGATGATGCACACGGGGGTACCGATCTCAATCTCGGTGCCGGGGCTGACAAACGGTGGGGATTCCGGGTCAGGCGCGGCATAGAAGGTGCCGACCATGGGAGAGACGATGGGAACCAGCCCCTCATCTTCGGGCGCAACCGCTTCGGGAGCCGCGGGCGCGCCCGGAGCGGGCGCCGCCTGCCCGGCCGGCAGGGCCGCCGGGAGCATGGCCGGCATCATCGTCGTGGGGACGGGGAAGGCGGTCACGCCTTCGGGCCCCTTGCGCAAGCGAACAAACGTATCCCCCTGCCGAAGACGGATTTCCGTCAGGCCATGTTCAGCCATCAACTCGGCCAATTCGCGAACTTGTTGCACGTCGATCACGCCCATCTCCCGTGCGAAGCCAATGGTGGGGCCCCGGCATCTTGCCGGCCCGGCACAGGCCGGACGCCTGTGTCACACCATGCCCTTTGCTACGCTAAACTACGGCTGCCTCAATATCTTTGGGCAGGTGCGTGAGCACCTGGCCACCGTCCTGGGTGACCAGAACGTCATCCTCGATCCGCACCCCACCGAGACCCGGATAGTACACGCCCGGTTCCACGGTTACGACCATTCCGGGCCGCAGGACATCCTCTACTTTCATGGCGAGGCGGGGAGATTCATGGATATCCAGCCCCAGCCCATGGCCGAGGCTGTGAGCGAAGTACTGATCCATGCCGGCCTGCTTGAGCGAGCGTCGGGCCGCCCGGTCCACCTCGAGGGCCCGGACGCCCGGGCGGATGGCCCGGATCCCGATCTCCTGGGCGGCCAGCACGTTTTCGTACATCCGCCTGAAGCGCGGCGGGATTCTACGGATGAAGACCATTCGGGTCAAGTCGCTGCGGTAGTGGTTGACGGTGGCACCCCAGTCCACCAGGACGGCACTGCCCTCCACGATCCGCCGGTCGCCTGGGCGGTAGTGGGGAATGGAGCAGTTGGGGCCTTCGGCGACGATGGTCGGAAAGCTGGGGCCGCTGGCGCCCCGCTTGAGCATTTCGTGTTCCAGTTCGGCGGCCAGGCGGCGTTCCGTCCAGCCCGGCTTGAGGCGGCGAATCACCGCCTGAAAAGCCTTCTCGGCAACTTCAATGGCCTGCCCGATGGCGGCCACCTCGCTAGAATCTTTTGTGAGCCGCAGTTCATCCACGATGGGCGGCATGGCCACCAGGCGGGTAGGGTGGAGGGCCTTACCCAGGACTTTGTACAGCGCGACAGAAATGGCGTTGGGCTGGAAACCCAGACGTTCCAGCCTGTTCTGTCGAACAACTTTGGCCAGGGACTCGGCCAGTGGGCCGGACGTGCGGACCACGGCCCGGGCCCAGGGGGCATCCCGCTCCACCTCTTCGCGAAAGCGTCCGTCGGTGAACAGGTAGACGCGATCGGGAAGGATCAGCGCCGCGCCGTCCTCGCCATCAAAGCCGGTGAGGTAAAACTGGTCCACCCGATTGGTGATCAGGTAGCCAGATGCCGATTTCTCCTGTATCTTAGCTCGGCAGGCTTGCAGTCGCCGGGCAATGACCGGCGGCGGTTGGAGGGAGCTGCGTTTAGACAAGTGTCGGCTCCAATGAGACTTCGCCTCGTTTGACCTTTCAAAATCTACAGGGAGTCGGGAGCGAAGTCAAAGCCTGACCCATGCGTGGTCAAGAGTCGATTGCTGGAGTGCGGGCCTCGCGGCGCGACGCCCGGGCAGTTCTGTCCTATGAGAGTTTTGGTAAAGGAAGGCGAAGCGGTACTGGCCGATCTCTCCTTTGAAGATGAGGAGATCACCATCGGCTCGGACTCCGGGTGCGGCATCCACCTGCCGGACACGCGGGTCAGCACCCGCAACGCCGTCATTTACCCGCACGACAACGGCGACTGGAGCATCGACTCGCTGGATGCCGAAAACCCGATTCTCATCAACGGCCACAAGCTGACCGAACGATTCACCCTCCACCATGGCGATGAGATCACCATCCAGGACTTTTTACTCAAGATTTACCTGGACCAGGAGCTGGATCGGCACGTCGTCGAGGATACCCGGCTGACGCCGGAAGAACTCGCCCGGATCAAGGAGTTTCCCCTGCCGGCCGGCTCGGTGGTGAAACGCTACTTCGATCCGGTGACCCTGACGCAGGACCAGCTCGAGCGCGTCTCGCGGATCGGCCTGGAGGTCTTCCAGTGCCGCGACATCCATGAGCTGGTCGACGTGACGCTGAACCTCCTGCTGGTTCAATTCAACGCCCGCGTGGCCTGGATCGGGTTGCGGCGGCAACCCAAGGGCGAGCTGGAGGTGCTGGCCGGCAAGCTGCCCACCGGCCAGCCCTGCCCGACCACCTCGGTGGTTGAACTGCTGCAATACCGCTGCACGGAGCGCGGCCAGCACATTTGCATCCGCAAGGTCCGCGACCAGGGCGAGATCGGGTCGGCCATCGGCGTTCCGCTGACCAGCCCGAACGGGCCGCTGGGGATGCTCTACGTGGATCGGCGGATCAAGACCAAGCGCTTCCAGATCCCCGATCTGGACCTCATGTCCGCGCTCGCGGCCCAGGTAGCCGCCAAGCTGGACGCGCTGGTCCAGGGCCAACTGCAGCGCCACGCAGAGGTGACGGCCACCGAGATCAGCGTGGTCCATACCATTCAGGCCCAGCTCGATCCGCGGCACACGCCCAACTTCGAGAACATGCAGCTTGCCGCGTACAGCCGGTCGGGGCAGGAACGGCCCGGCGACATGTACGACGTGATGAAGCACCCGGATACGCGCACGACGGCCTTCCTGGTGGGGCATGTGAACGCCACCGGGGCGCTGCTGGCCCTGTCGCTGGCCCGGCTGCACGCCACGTTCCGGGTCGCGGTGCTGCACAGCGACCCGCCGCACGCCTTCGCCCGCGAGCTCAACTGGCTCATGTATGACGAGCGCGACCCCTCCACGGTGGACGCGCTGTACCTGCTGGTGGATCCGCCGACCGGCAAAATCCGCTACTGCCGGGCGGGCAAGATCGGCGCGCTGATCGTGAATACACGCGGCGAACCACGGCCCCTGCAGGCCGCCGACAGCCCGTCGATCGGACAGATACGCGATTTCAAGTACATCTTCCACGAAGAGTGCCTGGCGCCCGGCGAGACGCTGGCCCTCTACACGCGCGGGGTCGCCACCTGCTGCAACGCCCAGGGCGAACGCTTCAGCGAGCGGCGTTTCATCGAGCTGGTCTGCGACGGATTCGGCCAACCGCCGTCACAAACCATCCAGGACATCACCTACGAGCTGACCTCGTTCTTTGAGGGCGGCAAACACCCGGATGACATCACCATTGTGCTGCTGCATCGAACCGAGGAATAGGGTTCAGGGTTCGGGGTTCAGGGTTCAGGGCCCCGAGCGCAAGCGAGGGGTTATCCGGGAAAAAATGATGAATGTCGAAGCCCGAATGACGAATCAATGACGAATGCCCAAATGACGAAGCCGGCCCCTGACCCGTGCTATACTGCAATATCGGGAGGTAGTTGTCATGGCAATTACTTTGAGCGCCGAGACAGAAAGACTGATCGAAGAGCGGATGAAAGAGACCGGCATCGCCACGCCTGATGGGCTTGTACGAATTGCCCTGCAGGCGCTGGGCGAGGCGGAAGGTGAAGATTTCGAGGACCTTGATCCCGAAACCCAGGCAGCTATCGAGAGAGGACTTGCCCAGGCAGACCGTGGCGAAGGCCGGCCATGGGAGGAAGTACGCGAGGAGATCCGCGCCCGGTTTATCGGCAAGCAAGACTCCTCCCATGACTGAGCACTATCGAGCAAGAAGCCCCGCAGAACGCAGCTTCCGTTGCGCAAAAGCTCCTTGAGGCAATTGACTCGCTGGAGCTTCTCCCCCGCCGTGACAGGATCCACGAGCACAGGAAAGACCCCGCGAAGACAGTTCGGTCCGTGCCCGTCCCGCCTTTCATCATCTATTGCCGTGTATTGGACAGGCACAACGTTGTTGAGGTTCTGGCCGTCCGCCACGGCAGCCGACGACAGCCGCGCCACTTCCGGTAAGCGACTATCGCGCATTACAGCTTCACGGCATCAGGGTTTCCGCAGCGCCGCCCGGATCTTCTCCGCCGACGCGTCGAGATCTTCCGGACGGGCGTTCTGGTCCTGCTTGGTAAAGTCCACCTCCGGCACCGAGTTGGCGGGGACCAGGTGGATGTGCACGTGCGGGACGACGATGCTGATGATGGTGAGGCTCACGCGAACCGGCTGATAGACCTCCGCAATCGCCCGGCCCACCTTCTGACAGGTGGCCATCAGCCGGCCGGCCAGTTCGGGGGGCAGATCCAGCCAGTTGGTGACCTCCTCGCGGGGAAAGACGATGCAGTGGCCGGGCTTGACCGGGGTGTTCGAGACAATGGCCGCCGTATCGGCATCCTGGTATACAAACCGACCCGGCTCCTGACCCTGCAACATTCTGGTGAAAACACTGGGCATGACAGCGCCTGCTCTCCAATCGCGATCTTTGATGCGGCGACTCTTGCCGCCCTGCCTGACAGCGTACGCAAGGCTGCGCCCGAAGTAAAGGCACACAACACGGCCGATCCATCGGAGCGGCCATCTTACCCGCCGGTCTCGGGGGGCGGGCATCTTGCCCGCCTTTCTGAATCCGAACGTGCAGCGGGCGTTTTGTCAGGAAATCGGGTGCCCCCCAGCCTTTGCCGGGGACGCGGCCCAACTGCTACAGAAGTATGGAAAACGGCGGGTACGGAGCCCGGCCGCTACACGCGGTGCGAATCTTACCCCCCTGAAATGACCGCGCGCTGATGAGACAACCAAAGCACGAATTTGTGTGCCAGGGCTCTTGAGCCGTGCATGGACAGTGCCGACGTTCAGCACTACTCACCAGCAGTGGCACCCACAGCGTGGCAGTGGCTTCGAAAGACGTGTCGCGCGATCGCGCACGGTCATTGGGTTTCGCGCGATCCACACCAGAGAAGCTGTGCGTTTGCTCAGTTCTGCTTGCACGCGCGCCGCCAACGGAGTAAAAGGAGCTTCGTTGCGGTGTTTTTCGCGCGCAATAGGATTTCGTTTACAAAGGATGATTCAACCATGGCCGGCTACAAGTTCCCCAAGATCGTTGAACCCAGGAAGGCAAAGTCAAAACAGGTCCTGCTGGTAGCCAGCGGCGACCTGCGGCTCTCGGCCAACCAGACCTGCTGGCCGGAGCAGCAGAAGATGGAGCAGGCCCTGGCCAAGGCGGTCAAGGCGGAAGGCTATCAGCTCATCCGTGCCCACCCGGTCAAGAAGGACCAGAAACACGGTTTCATCGGCTCGCAGGCCGAGGGTATCAAGGTCTTCCGCAAGATCGACCCGCAAGCCCCGCTCATCGTGGCCGAATCGGTGTGGCAGTACACCCATCACGTGCTCGCCGGGCTGATCGCGCATCGCGGGCCGATTCTCACCGTGGCCAACTGGTCGGGCACCTGGCCTGGGCTGGTAGGCATGCTCAACCTCAACGGCTCGATGACCAAAGCGGGGGTGAAATACTCCACCTTGTGGAGCGAGGACTTCACCGACGAGTTTTTCCGCAAGGGCCTGGCCACGTGGCTGGCCCGGGGCGAGGTGAAGCACCCGACCGACCACGTGCGTCCGTTCAAGCCTGGCCGGAACGGCATCCGCATCGGCGATGCCGAGCGGCGCCTGGGCGAGGCCCTGGCCGCCCAGCTTCAGCGCGAGAAGGCCATCATGGGCATCTTCGACGAAGGTTGCATGGGCATGTACAACGCCATCATCCCCGACGAGCTGCTGATGGCCACCGGCGTGTACAAGGAGCGGCTCAGCCAGTCGGCCTTGTACTACGAGACGACGCGGGTGTCCGACCGCGAGGCCCGGGCCGTCCGCACGTGGATGGAGGCCAAGGGCCTTAAGTTCATCACCGGCAAGAATCCCAAAAAGGATCTGACCGACGATCAGATCCTCACGCAGTGCAAGATGTACATCGCGGCCATGCGGATCGCGGATGACTTCGGTTGCGCCGCGGTGGGCATCCAGTATCAGCAGGGCCTCAAGGACGTGCTGCCGGCCAGCGACCTGGTGGAAGGCATCCTCAACAACGCCGATCGCCCGCCGGTCCTGAGCCGGGACGGCAAGCGCGTGCTCTACAAGGGCGAACCGCTGCCACACTTCAACGAGGTGGACGAGTGCGCCGGGCTGGACGGGCTGATGACTTATCGCATCCACAAGGCCATGGGCCAGCCGGTGGAGAACACCCTGCACGACGTGCGCTGGGGCGACTGGGACCGCTCGGGAACCACGCAGGATTACGTGTGGGTCTTCCTGATCAGCGGGGCCGTTCCGCCGGCGCACCTGATCGGCGGATGGAAGGGCGCCTCCAGCGCCCGGCAGCCGAGCATGTATTTCCCAAAGGGCGGCGGTACGCTGATGGGCGTGAGCAAGCCGGGCGAGATCGTCTGGTCGCGCGTGTTCGTGGCCGACGGCCGGCTCAAAATGGATCTCGGCCGGGCCGGCGTGGTCAAGCTGCCCGAGGCCGAGACGCAGCGCCGCCTGAAGGCCACCACGCCGCAGTGGCCGATCATGCACGCCGTGCTGTACGGCATCACGCGCGATCAGTTCATGGCCCGGCACAAGGCCAACCACATCCAGGTGGCCTACGCGAAGGACGCCGAAGCGGCCGACCGGGCCATGCTGGCCAAAGCAGCCATGGCCGCGGCCATGGGCATGGAAGTCTCCATCTGCGGCACGCGGAAAGACGGGCAACCGTGGTAACCCCTCTTTGGTAACGAATAATCCAAACAAATGTGCAGCGGCCGGCCCCTGTGCCGGCCGTTTTGTTGCGCGGCCGGGTGCCATGTCCACCCGCCCGTACTCGGGCGGGTGGACATGTTGAAGTCAAACAGCGTCGGGCATGCTCACCCGCGGCCACAAAACCAAGTGGTGTTCGCAGCGTCATCGGGGTTGCGCGTGTGCATGGCACCCGGTCACGATAGCATGGACCGGGCACGACCGCGTGTTCGTGATTCGCCCTTTTGCGCTGCACGGCAGGCCAGAGGATCTTCAGCCCATCTCGGAGTCAAACCGCCACAAGCCGGCCTGCCGGGCGAAGACGAAGGCCGTCCGGATCTCTTCCTGCGTGGGCCGACGGTTGATCGCGGCGAATCGTTCCTGACGCCCGCCGTGGCGGACAAAACCTTCGGGCCGGTATTGGCCCATGATGTTGACGAAGGTATCCCGTGAAAGTCCCCCCAGCCATTCAAAAACCCGGCGGCTCTCCTCCAGCAGGCCCGGCATAACCAGGTGTCGAACCAGCAGACCGCGGCAGGCCAGGCCCTCCGGCGTGAATTTCAGGTCGCCCACCTGACGATGCATTTCCGCGATGGCCGCGCAGGCTCGTTCGCCGTAGTCCGGCGCGGTCAGATAGAGGCCGCAGTGCTCCGGCGACCATAGCTTGAAGTCCGGCATGTAGATGTCCACCAGGCCATCCAGCAGGCGAATGGATTCCGGCGAATCGTAGGCCCCGCTGTTGTACACAATCGGAATCCGCAAGCCCCGCTCCACCGCGAGGGCGAGCGTCTCGATGATCTGCGGCACTACGTGGCTGGGTGTGACCAGATTGATGTTATGGCAGCCCTTCTCCTGCAGAGCGATCATAATGTGGGCAATGGCCTCGGCGGAACAGGCTTCCCCTTCATGGCCGTGGCTGAGGTCCCAGTTCTGGCAAAAGACGCAGCCCAGATTACAGCCGGCAAAGAAGATGGTGCCGCTGCCGTTCCAGCCGCGCAGGCAAACTTCCTCGCCGAAATGAGCGAAAGCCGAAGCAACTCGAACGAAACGGCCGGTCCGGCAAAAGCCGAGTTCGCCCGCAACACGATCAACCTCACAATGGCGTGGACACACCTGACAGCATCGCAGTGCCTCGATGACGACCCGCGCCCGATCGCGCAACCTCCGCCGATGCCGTTCCTGCAGGTAGGCGGGCACAAAAGACTCGACCGTAAACCGATTCATGGAGGCTCATGATACCGCGGCCGTACTTCCGAGGTGAGTATGGCGTGCGTATCCAGCAGCAAGCTCACATGTACTCCGCGAAATCCTTGATGTGCTCGTCGTCTTCCTGAATCACAGTCAAGATTCCCAGGGCACTCCCCGGCTTGCGCTGCTTGCGCGGTGGCTTTGGCTCCGGCAATTCCACGATGACCCGCGTCCCCTCTGGCAGCGGAACAGGCTCCTCCAGAACCACAACACCGCCTCTGATGGTGCCGGGAATCTTCATAACCGTATTCCTTGCACGAGACCCTGGATTGACACTGGCCTATTGTACTCCCAAGGGCATCGCAGGCCGATACCTGCGAGCCACACACTCTGACCTGGCCATGTTGGTGTTGCGGAGAATCCGCCTGCGGGCTATCGTGCCTGAATGCTCAAGCAACGTTTGCTCTACGGCAGCCTCATGATCGTGGCCATCGTCGGAATCGTGATTCTCGACGGATGGCTCTCCCAATCGGCGTTGACCAGGGCCATCAGCGCGCCTGAGCTCGGCGCGCCAGGGGACACCACCCTGCTGCGCTGCGCGCTGCCCATCACGCTGCTCGTCGTGTTCCTCTGTGTTCTGGCCACCTACGAGATGTCCCATCTGTGCCAGGCGGGCGGCTTCCGCCCGGCCGCGCACTGGGCGGCCCTCGTTTCCGCCGGACTGGCCTTCCTCCCCTGGCTTGAGATGCAGAACCTCCAGGCCCGCGTCGCCATCCCGATTCACCTGAGTCTCTGGTGGCTCACCGGCGGGCTGCTGGGGACGTGTCTGGCCCTGCTTTTGCGCAAGACCACGGAGCGGGCCCTCTCCAACATGGCCCTCACCATGTTCCTGATCCTCTACCTGGGTCTGCTGGGCTCCTTCGCAGTGCGGATCCGGTGCCTGCTGCCGGGCGCGGCCGGAGCGGGGCTGGTGGTGTACTTCATTCTCACGGTCAAATCGAGCGACATCGGAGCCTATTTCACCGGCCTGGCCTTCGGCCGGCACAAGCTCATCCCCTGGCTCAGCCCCGGCAAGACCATCGAGGGCGCGGTCGGGGCGGTCGTCTTTTCCGCGCTGGTCGCGGCCGGGGGCGTGTACCTGTGGGAAAGTCTGCCGATCCTCGGCCCGGCGCCGCTGAAGATCCCACAAGCCCTTGCGTTTGGAGCAGTTATGGCCATCGCCGGCCATCTGGGAGACTTAACCGAATCGGCCTTCAAGCGCGATATGGGGGTCAAAGACTCCGGGCAGGTGGTGCCGGCCTTCGGCGGGTTGCTGGATATCCTGGATTCACCCCTTTTTACCGCCCCGATTGCCTGGTTCGTATTCAATATTGGTATGGGGGGACGCTAAAATAGGGGGTTACCCCGGGGCAATGTGGCGCTGCCGGGAAACAGGCGGGTGAAAGGCCCGCCTCCCTGATCACCAGACAGGAGACTAACGAGAAGTTGGAACTGACCATCACATTGGACGATTCGGAAAAGCGAGCCACATTGTTCGGCTCTGGCGATAAAAACCTTCGACTCATCCGTGGGGCTTTGGGCGTTCAAATCACCGCGCGGGACGCGACGGTCAAGCTTTCCGGCAACCCCCAGGCGGTCGGGCAGGCCGCTTCGGTTCTCGAAGAATTACAACGCCTTCTGCGACACTCAGAAGAACTGACCGACCAGCAGGTGACGGATGCGATCACCTCGGTGGCCGTGGCCCACACTGCGGAGAATGGGTCGGGAGGCGTCATCGATGTCTATTCGCGCCATATCGTGATCCGGGCCCGAACGCCCGGCCAGGCGGCGTATATCAACGCGGTGCGGGAAAACGATCTGGTGTTCTGCGTGGGACCGGCCGGCAGCGGTAAGACCTACCTGGCGGTGGCCATGGCCGTGGCCATGCTCAAGTCCGGCCAGATCCAGCGTATCGTGCTCGTGCGCCCGGCGGTCGAAGCCGGCGAAAAACTGGGGTTCCTGCCCGGCGACATGGCGGCGAAGGTCAACCCTTACCTGCGGCCGCTTTTCGACGCCATGCACGACATGATGACCTATGATCAAATCAAGCGGTTTATCGCCAATGATGTAATTGAAGTGGCGCCGCTGGCCTTTATGCGCGGCCGGACGCTCAACAATAGTGCAATCATACTGGACGAGGCCCAGAACACGACGGTCTCCCAGATGCTGATGTTCTTGACCCGGCTGGGCAATAACAGCAAGATGATTGTGACCGGCGATGACAGCCAGGTCGACCTCGAGAAGCCCGAAAGCAGCGGCATGACCGACGCCTTGCGGCGGCTCAAGAACATTCCAGGGATCGGGATCATCCGCCTGGAGCAGCAGGATATCGTCCGGCATCGGCTGGTACAGAATATCGTGACCGCTTATGGCAACAATAACGGGAGAGGCCGGGCATTACCGGACGTGAGCCCCCGTGAGTAACGTGACGGCCCGTGGTAGACGATGAATGGATTAATCAGGACGTCCCGCCAGGCCGGGACGCCCCCACCGGCCGGACGGATTAACGAGGGATGACCCCTAAAACGTCAAGTCGAGTCACTTCCGATATGCGCCGTCAAGAGGCGCGGCGTCAACGCGGCGAAGTCTGCGGGACGCTGTGGCAGAGAATCTCCCGCACGACCAACCCCCGCGTTCTGCTGATCTGGGCGGTATTCTATTTCGCGGTGGTGGCCATCCTGTTGGCTGGGCGCGAGTCCATGCCCTGGCGCCTGATGCAGAAGGTGGATCGCGACATCACCGCGCGGGTGAACTTCCACTTCATCGACCAGCTCGAAACCGACAGCTTGCGACAGAAGGCGCATGCCGCAGTGCCGTTCATCTATGTCAGCAACGAGGCGCCGCTGAGCGACATTCAATCGCGGCTCACGGAACTGTTCAACGTGGCCCGGGCAACGCGCGATGACACAGCAGCCTTCCTGGCCGAGGCAGCAAAGCGAAAGTGGAACCTCAACGAACACCCGGAGGCCTTTTCCGCCCTGCGGCAGTACGCCGCGAACGATGAGAGCCCCACGGCCTGGGACGAACTGCTCAAGCGGCTGGTGGAGGGCCTGGAGGGCGAACCGCTCGTCGATCAGCTCGGCGATGCCCAACTGCGTCCGGCCGGCCACAAGTCGCAACTGCGCCGGGCGGGAGAGTCAGCCCTGGAGGTTCAGACCGCGGCGCTGGAGCTGGTAACGCCGGAGAATATCCGCAAGGTCGCCCAGCGGAGCGCGGCGGCGGTGTTTCCCGCGAATCTCTGTCCGCTGGTGGTGGACGCCATCGTTCAGTCATTGTCGGGAAGTTCCGCGGACAAAAAGCCGACCGCCCGTCCTTTGTGGCGCTACGACACCAAGGCCACGCTCGAAGCCCAGCAACTGGCCATGGCCGCCGTCCCCAACGTGGAGCGCAGCTATAAGGCCGGGGAAACGCTGGTGACCGCCGGCCCCAACAAGCGACTCTCCGCGGCGGAACTCGACCTGCTCAAGCGCGAGCATCAGGCTTTTCTGCACGCCCGGCGGACGGACTGGGAACTGCGTCAGAAGCACCTGCGCTTTCAGGCGGGCATGGCCGGGCTCGTGCTGCTGCTCACCCTGGGGTTGGCCTGCTACGCCATTTCGTTCGAAACGACGGGCTTTCGCAGGCCGGCCAAGAACCTGGCCCTGACGGCCCTCCTGCTGACCATGCTGGCCGGCGCCCGGCTGATCGAACTGGCGGAATGGCCCTATGATCTGCCTGTCGAGTTCTCCGTTGGGCTGGTGACCATCGCGGCGGCGCTGATGACCATCGCCTTTGGCCAGCGGTTCGCGTTCGGCGGCGGTGGAGCGTTGTGCGCGCTGGTGACCCTGGCCTCGCGGGGCGACCTGGCCCTGTTTCTGACTCTCCTGACCGCGACGACGATCAGCGTGTTCCTGCTCAAGGAGATCCGCACCCGCAGCAAGGTGATCCTGGTGGGTATGCTGGCCAGCGCAGGCGCGATGCTCGCATCGGCGTCGGCGGGCTTCCTGCTCGGCGAGGACGTGCGGTACGCCCTGGTGCACGCGGCCTGCGCCGGCATGGCCGCCGTGGTGGCCGGCTTCGTGGTGCAGGGCATTCTGCCGCAGTTCGAGCGGATCTTCGGCATCGCCACCAGCATGACGCTGCTGGAGTGGTGTGACGCGAGCCGGCCGCTGCTGCGTCTGCTGGCCCAGAACGCCCCCGGCACCTACAGCCATTCGCTGATGATCTCGCAGATGGCTGAAGAGGCCGCCGAGAGCGTCGGGGCCCGCGGCCTGCTGGCCCGGGTCGGCGCGCTGTATCACGACGTCGGCAAGGCCTCCAAACCCGACTATTTCGTCGAAAACCAGCAGCCGCGCAACAACCGGCACGACAAGCTCTCGCCGACCATGAGCATGCTGATTATCCTGGGCCACGTGAAGGACGGCATCGAGATGGCCCGGGCCTACGGCCTGCCCAAGATCCTGCATCAGTTTATCGCCGAGCATCACGGCACCACCGTGGTGCGCTATTTCCATCGGGCCGCCTGCGAAGCCGAAGCCAACGCGGTTACCAAGCGGTTCTGCGACCGCGACGTGCCGGAGAGCGAATTCCGCTATCCGGGGCCCAAGCCACGCTCCAAGGAATCGGCCATTCTGATGCTCTGCGACGGCTGCGAAGGCGCGGTGCGGGCCTTGTCCCAGCCGACTCCGGGCCGGATCGAGAATGTGGTTCACCAGGTGGTGATGGACCGGCTCAACGATGGCCAGTTCGACGATTGCGACATTACGCTCCGCGAACTGAAGCTGCTGGAGCGCTCGCTGGTCAAGAGCCTGACCGCCATCCACCACGCACGCATCAAGTATCCGGACAAGGTTCCGGCCAGCAACGGCCGCGCCGCCAATGGCGATGCAGGCAAGTCGACGGCCGCAAACGGCGGCGGCGCGCCCCACCGAGCCGCCAACGGCGGAGCCAACCAAAACAACAGCCACGCGGGAGCACCAAAGCGTTCGGACAAAAAGTCCGACGAGGCTTCCGAGGGTAATTCCGAGGTCTTACGTCAGGCGTGAGGAAACGAAAACAACCACTCCCGACGGGGGGACGGAAGGGCCGGATCACCGTTCGGCGGTTGACCCGCGACGTGGAGGTGAGCGCGCGACAAGTTGCCGCCGCCGCCCGAGCCGCGCTGGGCGACCGGCCGATGCGCGCGCTGAGCGTGGTCCTGGTGGACGACGACGCCATAGCCGACCTGCACGAGCGGTTCATGGGGCTGCCCGGTCCGACGGACGTGTTGACTTTTGATCTGCGCGACGATCCGGACCAGGCGGAAATCGAGGGCGAAATCACGATATCGGTGGACACGGCCCGCCGGCAGGCCCGTCAGTACCGGGCCGGCCAGACTGAAGAGCTGCTGCGTTACGTCATCCATGGCGTGCTGCACCTCTCGGGCTATGATGATGATACTCCCGCTCGTCGGCGGCGGATGAGGCGCGAGGAGAATCGAGTGCTCGAGTTGCTCGGAATACGCCGGCAGGGGTTGCGTCGGCATGTATAGCGCGGAACTCTGGACGACTCTGCTGTTGCTGGTCGTGATCGTGTTGTCCACGACGGCGAACGCGGCTTTGCGCACCGTGTCGCGCGTGCGCCTGATGGAGCGACTCACCCAGGCGGGAAAATCCCCGGACCTGCTCAACCGGCTGCTGCAACGCCGCTCGGAGCTGCTCATCGCCACCTCTACCGTGCGGCTTGGCGCGATTCTGGTCCTGGTGCTGCTGGTCGCCCGCACGGTGGGCATCCGTCCGGCACAGACTCCCCTGCAGGCCTATGCGGCCGCCTTCCTGCTGCCCATGCTGCTGATCCTGATCATGGGCGTGGCGGTTCCCAATGCCTGGGCGCGTTATGCCGGCGATGTCTTCCTGGCCCGAGCCCTGCCGGTGCTGCTGGGCCTGCGCCATGTGCTCTATCCGCTGGTGGCCTTCCTGCATCTGTTTGACGGCCTGGTGCGGCGCCTGGCCGGCGTTCCCCAGGTGAACCAGGAGCAAGCGGAGGCCGATCAGATCGAACGCGAGATCCTGGGCGTGGTCAGCGAGGCGGAGTCGGCCGGAGCGGTCAACGAGGAAGACGCCGAGATGATCGAGTCGGTCATCGAATTCCGGGACACGCAGGTCGAGGAGATCATGACCCCGCGCACGGAGATTGTGGCCGTGCCCGCCACCGCGACGCTTTTCGAGGTCAAGGAAACGATCGCCCACGAAGGCCATTCGCGCCTGCCGGTCTACGGCGAGAATATCGACGACATCAAGGGCGTGCTCTACGCCAAGGATCTCCTGAAGCTGGACGACACCCGGTTCGATCCGCTGGCCGTCATGCGCAAGGTGCCTTTCGTGCCGGAGACCAAGCGCGTGGCCGACCTGCTGACCGAGCTGCGCGAGAAGCAGGTGCACATCGCCATCGTGCTCGACGAATACGGCGGCACCGCCGGGCTGGTCACCATCGAGGACATCGTCGAGGAGATCGTGGGGGAGATCGCGGACGAGTACGAGGCCGCCCCGCCGGAGACCATCCACCGGATCGACGAGCGCACCATCGAGGCGGACGCCCGTGTGCGCATCGACGAACTGAACGACGAGTTGGACCTCGATTTGCCCGAAGAGGAGGACTACGACACGCTGGGCGGCTTCCTCTTCAGCCACATGGGACGCATCCCGGCCACCGGCGAGGAATACCACTACGGCCAGATTCGCTTCAAGATCCTGGAGGCCGAAGAACGCCGGATCAACCGCGTCCGGGTGGAGCTCCTGGCCCCCTCGCCCAGCGCCACGGAGTGACACCGCCCCGGCCACCATAAGGGCTTGAGTTTAGGGATCTTACGATTTCGTCCGGAGAGCGGCCGCCCAGCCTTCACTCGCCATTTTGCCGGCGGCAAGCGGCTTGTTGAACGCCGATCGCTGAGCGCATAAGCGGGGGTTGTCTGTCCGGCTTAGGTACGATAGAATAGCGGGCCTGATAGACGGGCGATTAGCTCAGTTGGCTAGAGCGCTTGCTCGACATGCAAGAGGCCACTGGTTCGAGTCCAGTATCGCCCATTCCCTCTAACTGCTTGTAACTGCAAGAGTTAGAAACGACCTGAAAAACCTCGCTTTCTGCACTCCTCGCCTTTGGCGTCTTCGCATCATTGCACACGGTTTCCGGCAGTTGCTGCACCGTTTTCTGCGCCGCAGCGGGGGCATGCCCTCAAAAGCCCAGCACGATTTGATTATCTGCCCCTTCCAGACCTGCTATGCCGCCCGCGGCAGGAAGCGGGCCTGACCAGTTCTCAACTTAAGCACTGTGAACAAAGTGCCTTAACCGCAACGAGCAACCAAGATGCTGGGCCGCCGCTTCGGACATTTCGACGTACGCCTGATTCACCTTTGCCGCACCTTTACAACATTCTTGCCGTGCTCTCACGACATTTTTGTTGACTTCGGACCACTCTTGGGCGATACTTATATTGCTCATCCACCATGTGTGGAAGGAGTATTCGACGCCGTTCTCTCTGAGGACGGCGTTAGCCTTTTTACAGCAGCATCTCTCTCCTTTCTCAGGCGGTCAATCCTGCGTGGTCCGTCGGTGCAATAGGCGGTCTTAAGCAGGTAATATGGATTTCCATCTCTTCCCGGTCCACGCTCAGCCAACACGACCAAATACTGCTCGCAAAGCCAGAGCAGGTGGCAAACCTCTCTTCCCCGCCTGTTCGTCCAGTGGTCGATACAGGGATCGCCATAGTGATCGATGATGGCCCGAATCCAGCCGATTCGCGCACAACGAGCGAGGTCCGGCGCGCGGTCGGATTCAATAGCCCCTTCCTGCACACAGTGCCAGAATCAAAAACCCTTGCCCCGCGTCGGAGGGTGATAACGGACGCCTACACGACAGCCCCGATACGTGGCCTTCCGGCTGACGAAGTCCTCCACGAAGCGCGCGTATACGGCGTTCACGTAGGCATCCCAATCACCGCCAAACTGGTCAAGCTCGATAAGGGATGGAAGCCAAGCGGGCAAGGCGATCACATGGCACCCCCTTGAGCGAGCCACCTGAACAGATTGAACTTGGGCTCCCTCAGCCAGGTGCTCTGGTCTAATACTTTCCCTGAGCGTTGGCGGATGCGACGTATCACCGCCAGCTTGGCCGCATTATTCTGCAACCGGCGGTTGTGATAGGCGACAGCGCCTATCAGCAAGTCCGCCATCTGAATCAGGTTGGATTCGTGGGAACGAATCTGCTGCACCTTGCGGATGATCTCCCCGCTGCGGTCGTAACGGCTATTGCGAAGAACTTCCTCCAACTTGGCCCTTTTCTGCTCGCTGCGAGTGTCTTTGATGTCCAGGTAAATGTCGTAGACCTGCTTGGGGTCAATGATGGGCTCCAGCATGCGGAAGCACATCTTGTAGTACCAGTCGTCGTGCGTCTGGTTCCAGCGGCCGTGGACCAGAAGGGTCTTGTCGGGGATCAGCACGCCCCGGAAGTGCAGATCGTCATCGTCGAAGAAGTAATCCACGAGGTCCAGGTAGAATTGCTGTTTGCCGGGGGACACCTTCGTCCACTTGATCTCGAACTCGGGCGCGAGCCCGTGCCTGCTCTTGATCTCCCGGACCCGCGTGGCAATCGCTTTCGACTCGGTTGCTTTGCACCACACCGCGCCCAGCACCATCACGGTGATGCGGTCGTTCTCCAGGTGGCAGCTTTCATCGCAGTAGACGTTGAAGACTTCAGCCATACGATGCGCTCCCGCTTCACACTTCCGCCTGAAACTCCACTGTGGCCTGGTGAACCAGTTCCCGGATAGGCTCCTGGTGCTTCGCAAAATCAGCCGCCTTGATCGGCAGGCGCACCGCAGCGCCACCCTTGTCCGACACCGCGGAGATGCCGGCCTCCTCGAACCGGCCGATCCACTCGGCCGCATTCGATACCCACGCCCCGATGTGGACCAGGTTTTTCCGCGGCGCGAACCAGATAAAATTCTTGCTGGTCGCACCGGCCGTGAGGCCGACGTAGTGCTTGCGGTACGCCAGTTCCTGCCGGGGGTTCGCCCTCTGGTTAATCATGTCCACCACGCGGTCACATAGCTGGAGCATTTCCGCCCACGCCCGCGTCTCCCGTTGGGCACGGCCCACCTCCTCGCCCCCTGATTCGGCCACATCATCGCGCCGCAGCTCCGTTTGGTTCAGAACCTGGGAGAAGTTCAGCACGACATGCTCGCCCACCCGGAGAGCGTCGAGCTGGATGGCGATCAACGGGATATTTCCCGACATGAGCGCCAGGACGTTCAGGAAGCGGGTGGTCACCTGCTCGGCGATCAGGACCGCGATATGCTCATACGCTGGATACCGGCGCCGCTCGATGTCCCAGTATTCGATGCAGCGGATGACGTGGCTGGGGTCGGTGGCCCCGAGCATGATCTCCACCTCGTACCGCCGGTCCTCCTCAGTGTCCTGGAGCAGGATGTCCAGCCGGCCGGCGCCCCCTGGACCCGCTCACGGTCCAGCACCTCCACGTCGCCCAGGCCGAGGATGGTCGGGTCCTCGCAGATGCGGTCGTGGAGCCACTCCTCCGAGAAATCGGGGGGGTTCCGCAGGGACAGTTTCTCGTGTTTGGTGAATCGCAGGGGCATGCTTACTCCTCTTGAGCGGGTGCCGGGCCATTGGCATTCGCGAGCGCAGTTGATTGTGCAGACTCTGCGTTGCCAACTGTTCGCACCTCCACATGGCCGGTGCCGCGGTCTCCAAAAAGCTGCGCCAGGATTACGAAAGAGAGGACGCGGGCATGGCGATGCGAACCGTTCTGCCTAAAGTGCTTTGCGATGCAAGAGGTCATTTCGTACACACCAGGGATGCACGCCTCTATCGAGACTCCCGCCCCCAGTAGAATCATCTCTGTTTCGTCCATCACAACATCTGTTCCGCTCTTCTCTCTGCTTTCCTCGTCCGAACCTGACCGACAGGAGCTTCGGCAGCAGAGCATCGCGCAACCCGGCAAACGTGCTCATCTGGGCTTGATTCACGTGGATTGCCATCCAGATCGGCAACGTGCGTCATCGCCATCCCGCCCTCACGCGCGATTCCATTCACGTTGCCCATAATACCTCCAGGGCTACTGCAAGGCCAAAAACACCCTGCCGCGCCAGGCCTTCCGCCGGCACTTCTTGCTGCTCAATCATGCTCGTCCGGGTTATCTGATGGTCGAATCAACAGGTGGGTCATACCTTTCGAAACGACAGCCCACCGGACCATACGGGAGGCGATGCAGACATGCGGGTCACAGGAGGCATTTGTCAAAAAGACTTTTGATCGGCGGTGTCGCGTTGAGGGAATCTGCAAAATCCCCAGGCAGCGATCATCCACGGCCTGGAGGCGTTCTGTTAGCGCATCGCCCTGAGGACGAGCGATGCGATCGAACTTCGTGATCTCGGGAAGCTGGCCCCTTGCGCGCTCGCTTCGAGGTCACACGCGCTGCGGTCTCTTCGATATCAGACGTGCCGGAGATCACACGTGCTGTAGCGCCGGTTCGGAGACTCTTTCCAGCACTTCGCCGCTGAGCTCATAGCTGCGCACGCGGGTGGCGAGGTCGCCCAGCGAGACGATGCCGACCAGTCGTTTGCTTCGGTTCAGGATCGGCAGCCGGCGGATTTGCCTTTCTTCCATGATCCGCGCGGCCTCGGACACGTCCTCATCCTCGAAGCAATAGATGAGCTGATCGGTCATACAGTCGCGGACCCGCGCTTCCCTGGGATCCATGCCGCCGGCGACCGCCCGGCAGGCGATATCTCGGTCGGTGATCATGCCGACCAGCCGGTCATTGGAACAAACGGGCAATGCGCCCACGTCCAAGGCTCTCATCTTTTCGCCGGCCTCCTTCAGGAAAGCCTCGGGCGAAATGCACTCCACCTCGTGGGTCATGACGTCCTTGAGCTGCATGGCAACTCCTCTCTTTCTGCTGTTGAGCAAGCCGCCCTGCCCCGCTTGGACCTTTCCCCATTAGTAGGTCTATGGCCGCATCGGATCGAAGTCCATGCCCGAAAGCGATCAAACGAGCAAGCCCGGCTGAATCGGACCGAATAAGAAAAGGGCATTGAGCGCACCACAGACCGCCACCTTCAGGTGGACACACGCCCCGCAGGGGCGGCGTGAGACCCCTCACCAGCATCTCACCCCGCCCGGGCCGGGGCGGGAACTTATGCGCCGGGTACTCGCAACCACCAGTTCCGCTTCGCTGCGCTGGTGGCTACTCTCACCTGGCCCCTCTCGGGGCCACGGGCGATTAGCTGAGCGACAAACCCATCTCCAGCCTCAGACGCACTCCGGCTTCAGCCGGGCTCGCGGTTGATGCCGTCGGCACCCTCATCGGTTGTCCAAATCGTGAACCCACCTCTGGAAGAGGTGGGCCACCTGACCGATATGCCCCGTGAGATCCTGCTGCAACAGGCGATGGACCAATGGCGGGCCAGCCCGCAGAGCGGACCCTCTTGGCAGCGGCAGTACGACCTCACCGGCAATGTCTCGGGCGTGTAACCGGAGTGCGGGGCGGCGGTGCCGGGCCAGACTTCCGGCAATCCCGTCCAAGGGGTAAACCGATGGCATGAGTGGGCGTTGACAAGCGGGGGTTGCGGTAGGAAAGGCTTCTAAGAGGGGCGGCAATCAGCGGCACGCCCTGCTTATGGTCTGGGTGATTAATGATCAGAAGATGGGTCGTAATTGCCTTCTGCGTCATCCCACACACTAACGCTTTCGGGCACGGCTACGCCAAGTATGCTTCGACCCCCATCACCCCACCTCTGGAGTTTCGTTGGGGGTTGCCGCTGGCCGCTCTCATTCTACTGGTCTCGATGGTGATTTCCTTCCGGGTCGTACTGGGCCACAGGCTGCGTGCTGCTGGTCTCCGTGCGATGCTCGGAATGGCTCTTTTTGCGGTCACCTTCTACATGTTCGGCAGGTGTGCAGCCACGGCTTCTACGGCACCGCCGTCTGGCCTCGGTGCCCCCCGTCCGACTTACTGGGGGCTGGATTGGGACGAAAGCGGTGCCACCTTCCTGACCTGGAATCTGATCGGGGTGGCGTTTTTCCTCATCAGCGCGTCCCTGCTCGCCGGAAGGAAACACCCGGTTTCACAACGGCTCCTGATGACCGCCATTGGGGTTGTCGCCTACGCGGCAGCCTTGACGCCCTACTTGGCCTCAGGGGCATACCTTCACGGCTGGGCGGGCGGATATGTTCATATGGAGTGCACGAGAAAACTGGACTGCTTGACTGAGGCAGTCTGCGACTACGCAGATGCACACGGCGGGACATTGCCCAGCCCAGCCGATATAGATGACCTGATTCGCATGGTTCAACCGTACCTCAAAGAGGAGGGTTCTTACGTTTATTCGGCTCGTTCGGTCTCGCTTGCGATCTGCCCCTTGGGAGGTGCTTTCGAGCGTGCTCCGCAGAAGTACCAGTGGAATGCGAAATTCTCGGGTGGGCAACTCGTTGAGATCAACGAGGACGCCCTGCTGGCTGAGGGCCTGATTACCTGTCCTTACCACAAAACCCGAGACCCGGGGAGCATGCTTCGGATCATGCAGAATTACAAGCACCCTGCCTCAAGGCCAGCCTCCAGCCGTAGCGAAGCCATGCACCGGCTCTGGCACGCGGAGAGGAAGATAATCATGGCAAGAGCCCAACCTTACGGTGGGTGAAGTTGCCGGGGCAGGAGCTACAGCATGGACCAGCTCGGTGATCAGCACCCAGAGAGCACCAATCGCAAGTCACCATCCATCGATTACCTGTTGGCAGAGGGCTTCTTCGCAGCGGGGGCGGCACTGTCCTTCATTGCTGCATACAGTTTCTGGGTTCAAGTTCAGACCAGACCCGGTAATCCATCCAGCGAGATGCCCTTGTTTGCACCGGGGGTGGGCTGCACCGCATTTCTCTATGGGCTGGTTGATCTCCTCTGGCGGGATCGCTTGGAGCCAGTGATGGACCGCAAGACCACATGGTGCCTGCTGATCGGCCTGGGTGCGACACTCACTGGCTTCCTCTGGCCGGGGCTCTGGAGATAGCCCTAAGTCGCGTATCACCATAGCCGGCGGAAGTGGTTATTCTCCGCACTTCAGGAGCGGCCGGCCCGGGGCCTCGGGGAGAGTCGGGCGCCGGTTGTTTCCCCCGCAGCGACCGGGCTTTGTACCGGCTGTTCTCCGCTGTACCGTTCTCGCGTAGCGGCCGGGCTCTGTACCGGCCGTTTTCCGGACAAAACGCCCGCCCCCCCCTGCATCGGCCGGACGCCGGCGCCACACTGGTTCTTCATCGGCAAGGCGCCGCTGGCGCACAGCGCGGCTCAAGAGCCGTGGCACTCAAATCACGCTCCTGCCGGTCGCACCCGCGCGCACGATCCGTCAGGACAGATTCACGACCTCGAAGTAGTGTTTGAAGAAGGCCTCCGGCGTCACGTCCACCGCGACTTCGTGCGGCTTCTTCTCCGCGTTCGGATTGAAGTGCGTCAGGCCCTTGAGCCGCTCGCTCTGCAACTCCACTTCCACCCGGCCGGCCTGCCACCGGCACAGCTCCGGCTCGAAGACCGCCGCTGCCGCCAGCGGATCGTGGAAGGTGATGACCGGGCGGCCCTTGAACCAGACCTCGGCCATCTCGCCGACGATCCGCAGCGGCCCCTGGCTGAACCGCCGGCGACACTCCTCGGCCGGCATTGTGCAGCGGGTGGTGACCTCCAGCCCGACGGCCCGCGTGCCCGGAGCATTGGCCGCGAAGGCGATCGCGGTCGCGTGCGGGTCGAGCATCGCGTTCCACTCCAGCCCGCCGGGGGCGCTCCGGGTGAAAACGCCACCCATCAGCACCCAGCGCTTCAACAACGAGGGAATCTCCGGGTCCAGGGCAAAGAGCAGGCCGATGTTGGTCAGCGGTCCGACTGAGAGCAGAGTGATCTCGCCCGGGCGCGAACGAATGGTCTGGCGCAGGAAATCCACCGCCAGGTTCGGCCCGAATTTATCGCGGTGCGGCCACTTCTCCAGCACCGTCCGCTGCGGCACCTCCGGCTGGCGCTGGGCGACCAGCAGCGGTCGGCCCGCGCCGGCATAAACGGGCACCTCCTTGCGGCCGAACGCCTGGCAGACCGCATCGACGAGCTGGGCGCGCACGAGCGGCTCGCCCGTAACGGTAGTCACGCCCAGCAGTTCACAGCGCGGCTGCTTGAGCAGGTAGGCCAGGGCCACGGCATCGTCGATGTCGCTGCCGATGTCGGTGTCGAACAGGACGGGGATCTTGTCGGACATGTGCAACTCCAGTTTCAGCACGCAGATACAGCAGATACAGGGAGACGAAGATGGAGGTATTGTAACAGATCGAGAGGAAGAGAGGAGGAAGGCGCGCATCCGGCTGCCCCCCTCTCCATCTTCAGCAAAGCCGCCGGCCGGTCCTGCTACTGTTCCTTCGCGACCACCGACACCGATGCTCCGTCGCTGGGGCCGGCGCGGTTCAAGGCCTCAATCACCGCCCGCTGGGTCAGGATCTCGTTGAGCAGGATCGGCTCGTCCGGCCGGTTGGCCGGCACAACCACGTACATGGGGACGCCGGCGCGCTTGAATCGCTCCAGGTCGGCCTTGATCTCGGGATCTTCGAGCGTGTAATCGGCGCGGATCGGCACCACGCCCAATCGACGCATGGCCTCGCGCACTGCCGGAGTGTTGATCACGACCTTCTCGTTGTACTTACAGTTGACGCACCACTCCGCCGTGTAGTCAATGAAGACCGTCTTGCCGGCATTGACCAGCTCCAGCATCTTCGCGCGCGAATAAGGGATCCAGGGGATGGATTCGGAATCCGTCCACTCCACCTCCGCGAGTTGGCCCATTGTCTTTACCAGGGCATGCTGTTGCGCGGCCAGCTCGGGAATGCGGTTCATGTAGCCGAAGCACCACCACCACCCGCCGGCGATCAGCAAGACGGTGCCCGTATAGCACACCGCCTGCCGGCGGGGACTGGACCCGAAGCCCGCCCGGCCATAGCACCACATTCCCGCCGCCACGAACAACAGGAATACGATGGTCCACAGCAGGCCCTGGGCACCAAGTTGAATACCGAGCGCGTGGAGAAAATAGGCGACGGTCCCCAGGAGCAGGAAGCCCATCACGTGCTCAAAGGTTTCCATCCACGGTCCCGGCCGGGGCACAAACCGCAGCCAGGCCGGATGAGCCGCCAGCAGGATATAAGGCAAGGCCATGCCGAAACCCGCAAGCACGAACACCAGCATTCCGATGGCCGGCGGCTGACGCAGCGCCCAGGCGATCACCAGGCTGATAAAGGGAGCCGTGCAGGCCGTCCCCAGGATCGTGGCCAACAATCCCATCGCAAAGGCGTTCACGTGCCCCTCCGCCTCCACCCGGCCGCCCATATCCAGCACGAACCGCGGCGGCGAGAGCGTGAACACGCCGAACAGACTCAGGGCCAGGGCCGTGACCACGGCGGAAAAAGCGATGAGTAGCACGGGCTTCTGGTACTGTCCGCCCCATTCCAGTTCCAGGCCCAAGCCCTTGAGCAGGCCCAGTATCAACAGGCCCAGCACGATGAACGACACCACGATGCCGGCGGAAAACGACAGCCCCAGCGTCAGAACCCGGAGGCGGCTCTCCCTGGCCTGCTGCACGAACGAGAGGATTTTGATGGAAATCACCGGCAAGACGCAGGGCATGAGGTTCATGACCAGGCCGCCGATGAAGGCCAAACCCAGATAACCCAACACCCCAAGGGACGTCATGTAGCCGGTGATCCGCCCCACCACGCCCATGGCCAGCCCGTCGGTCGGCGGCTCCTGCGCGGTGGTGGCCGCAACCGGGCCCTCACTCCCCTGGTCGTCCGTATCCTGCCCGGGACGGGTCGTCGGCGAACCGCTTGCGACCGCCGGCTCGCCGGCCGCCGCGTCAGCCCCCGGTAGCTTCACAACCTGGACCTCTTCCCCCGGTTTGGCCACCGGCAGGGTCAGGCTCCATTCCGCGGCGGTTGGCGGAAAGCACGCCGCAGGCATTCCTGGAGCAGCATCCCGGCAGGCCTGGTAGGTCACCACGCCGCTGATCTGCACGGAGTCGCCGGCCAGCGATCCGCTCGCCTCAACCGGCAGCACAACCACGGTCTTTCCCCGGTAGACCGACAGCTTCTCGGCCGGCGTCCGCAACCGCTCGGCCAGGCTCAGCCCCTCGGGCGGGGCCTGCTCCTCGATCTGCCCCGGAGGGAACCGCGGCCGACCGATATCCAGACCCGGAGTATGGGCATGGAACAGGTCCGTGGGGATCAGTTCCTTGCTCAGCGGGGTATTGGAGTTGATGTGGTGACCCGGCTGAACCTCAAAGATCACCCCCACCTCAAACTTGTCGCCCGGCCGGACCTTATCCACGCTGGCCACGGCCTCAAGCGACTTCAGGTACTTGGCCTTTTCCGCGGGGGCCGGCAACGACCTCTGCGCCATCTTGAAAGTGACCGGGTCTGCGGTTTCGGCCTGGCCCTGGTCGGCAATCACCGGAAGCTGGATGGAGAGGGTTTTGTTGCCTTGGACGCAGACTTCCTTGCAGGCCAGCCACCTGACTTTCACACCCAGGGTGACTTTCTCCCCCGGCTGGGCCGAGGTGGGCACGGTGAGCTGAGTCAGGATGACAGGCTCGCCTTCCAGGATGAAGGTGTGCAGGTCGGCCTCGTGGTCCACGTGACGCTGAGGCGCCGGGAAGCGCATGGGACCCACCTGATAGCCGGGCGGTAGCTGCCATTCGAACTCCGGCGGCATCCCCCCTTCGCCATGGTTATGCCAATAGATGTGCCAGCCGGACTCGATCTTGAAGGCTATTGCCAGACCCGTGCTTGTGCCCGGAACCAGTGCCGTATGCTCGGCAAGCAGCTCAACCTGAATCTTGGGGGCTGGGGGAGGGGAGGCCATCGCCCCAGACGCCATCAACAACAGCAAGGCCAGCGTCGAGACGAACAAACTGCGCAGATTCATGCGGGTCTCCTCGGTCCGTGAGCGGCCCATTGTAGCGAACCCCTGGGCTCGGCCCAAATCGCATGTAATCGGTTTCACCCCGTTCATAACCTTTTATTCACCTGAAAGTTGGCGTGGAAGTGGGGTTGCCCGCGTATTGACGCCGCTAAGCCTGCGATTATAATGAAAAACGAATAGGGAGTGAGCGTCCAATTGCTCACTAACTTTTTATTTTTCGGGATGTTGCGGCACGCCAAGCGTTTTTGGGACGCTGGACGATCAGGTGTGCATAAGCGTCGGGCATTGGCCGGTCGGTTTATGATCACCGGCCCTGATGAAGGAGACGGTTGGTTCTGATTCATGCCTCATCGGGGGCGTGAAAGATCACAATGCCGGCGTACGATGACGGATGTGTGCCTTCCAGGCGGCATAAAGCCTGGCCACCATCGTGAGCCAGCAGGCAACCTTCAGGTTAAATCTTCGCCACAGGCCGGTTCGGCCCGGCAGGCTGAATGTCAGGCAGGCACGTAAGGACTTCGGAGATTCGCACCTTCCTTTGAAGGGATTTTGAACTGGTGGCAGAGGACTTCATGAAATCAAACGGAACGGCCCCCCGGGGATCTGGCAGCCAGCAGATTCTCCGCTCGGCCTATCCGACCCTAAAAAGCCACTAATTCTAGACTTGCGATCATAAGAAGGCTTCTTGCGGCCCTCCTCAAACCTGAGGTTGCACGGCCGGGAAGCCGGTCTGCTCAGGTGATTATCGGAGCCTCCTTTACCCCACCCTTGCCCTTCGGCGTCATCAACTTCCCCGAAAGAAGCTGAGAACCCCCAGAGTGCCTCCAGGCGTCTGAAGTCGCCGGCGGCTCTCATAACTCTGGGAACGCATACGGTAAGGAAGGTGAACCATGGGATTACCCGCATTGCTCGCGGCGGTAAGCTCATTGGATCTCGCGTTCCTGATTCTCGGTCTCGCGATCGGTGCTGTCGCGGTTTATATCGCGCTGAGCTTCTCCGGAAAGGGAAAGCTGGCCGCCGCGGAACGGGAATCGGAACGGATCATCAATGAGGCCCAACGTCAGGCGGATGTGATCGTCGAAAAAGCCAAGGTCGAAGCAGAAAAGGAGTACTTTCGCAAGAAGGATCAGTTCGAAAAAGAGAGCTCGGTGATCCGGGAGGAGCTGAAAGAAACCGAGAAACGGCTCGACAAGCGAACTGATCTGCTGGACAAGAAACTCGATACCCTCACGTCCAAGGAGAAGATGCTCGAACAGACGGATGCCCGTCTGAAAGAACGCGAAAACGTTCTCAAGCAGAAGGAGCGAGAGGTTGACCTCACGCTGGAAGAGCAGCGGGCCCAGCTCCTGCGGATCAGCGGGATGAGCGTCGAGGAGGCCCGCCAGCTTCTGCTCACCCGGCTTCAGCATGAGGTGGAGCGCGACGCGGCCGAGATGGTGGACAAGATCCTCACCGAGGCCCGCGACACGGCCCAGGAGAAATCCCGGGAGATCATCGTCACCGCTATCCAGCGCTTCGCCACCGAGCACACCAGCGCCAGCACGGTCAGTACGGTGGACATCCCCTCCGACGACATGAAAGGCCGGGTCATCGGGCGTGAAGGGCGGAACATTCGGGCCTTTGAGAAGGCCACCGGCGTGGATGTGATCGTGGACGACACCCCCGGGGTGGTGGTGGTCAGCGCGTTCGACCCTGTCCGGAGGGAAATCGCCCGGCTGTCGCTCGAACGGCTCATCCAGGATGGACGAATTCATCCCACGCGTATCGAAGAGATCGTCGAGGAAGTCGGCGTGGAGGTCGCCCGCCAGATTGTCGAGCGCGGCAAGAAGGCTGCCGTCGAGGCAAACATCGGCGGTCTGCATCGCAAGCAGATCGACCTGCTGGGCCGATTGAGCTACCGGACCAGTTACGGCCAGAACGTCCTTCAGCACAGCATCGAGGTCGCCTTCCTGTGCCAGATGATGGCCGACGAACTCGGCCTGGACGGCGCCCTGGCCCGGCGATGCGGCCTGTTGCACGACATCGGTAAGGCCGTGGACCACGAAGTGGAGGGCGGCCACCCCCAGATCGGGGCCGACATCTGCAAGCGCTTTGGCGAGCGACCCGAGGTGCTGAACGCCATCGCCGGTCACCACGGCGATGTTGAGGCCATCAGCCCGTACACGCCCCTCGTGGCGGCGGCCGACGCGATCAGCGCAGCCCGGCCGGGCGGACGCCGGGAGTCGCTCGAACGCTATATCAAGCGCCTCGAGCAGCTCGAAGGCATCGCCAACAGCTTCCCGGGCGTGAAACAATCCTATGCCGTCCAGGCCGGCCGGGAGGTCCGTGTGATCGTGGACGCCAACCGGGTCGATGATCACGTGGCCGCCAAGACTGCCTATGACATCGCCAAGCGCATCGAGCAGGAGATGACTTACCCCGGCGAGGTCAAGGTCACGCTCATCCGCGAGGTGCGAGCGACGGAGTACGCCCGGTAGAGACGGCTTTTCGCCATGAAGGCACGGAGCGCGGCTTTTGGCCGCGAGTCGTCAGTTTTCAGTTCTCCGGGGCCGTTGGGTTCGTTTTTTCAAGTTTGAGAGACCAAAACCGCACTGGCGTCGCGCCAGTGCGGTTTTTTTGGCTTCGTTTGGCGCTGGGGGTTTCTGGCCGGCTGCGCCGGCAGGTTGTCAGTTGTCAGTTTTCAGTTTGTCCAGATGAAAACCGCTCCCGTCGGTGCAGGGGAACCCCCTGTGTGACGGAGCACGGCGGAATTCCGTCTGGCCGGGTATTCAGTTGGAAAAGAGCGCTGACTGCTCGATCAATATACTCCCCGTTTGGGCGGGGTGACGGGTGAAGTTTGTAGATTGTTTGGGTTGATCATCTCTCGACGAAAACATGCTCGCGGTGGTAAGCCATTGCCGCCGGGTCGGGGGTGAAGCGGGTGGGTAGGCGGAGTTCACGGCCCTCCAAGTCCAGCAGGGTCTGGCGGTGGAAGACGGGTGGATCGTCGATGTGCACGCGCCGTGAAATGACCACCCGGAGTGACGCGTCAAACGTGATCAGGCCCCGGTCGAAGGCGCGGTCGTAGAGGGCATTCAGGGCAATGCCGTTGCGCGGATCGGCGCGGCGGTTGGCGTTGACTTTCCAGGGGATGATGTGGCTGGCGTTGAGCAGTTCGGGAATAGCAAGGTCGGAGAGGGCGCATCGGCCCTCGTAACTTGCCAGCACGGCCGTGCGGAAAAAGGCCTGGACGCGGCGGGCTCGGATGGTGCGCTCCACCTCCGTCGGGCCTTCCGGCAACTCAAGCTCTGTCTCCAGAACGGGGGCATCCTTGCCCGTCAATCGCGCATAAGCGGCCTCGGCTTCGGCGGCAACCTGCTCGGCGTTTTCCTCGAACTCCTGCCAGAGCGTGCGGTCCTCATCGCTGGCGTTCCCCAGGCCGGCAATGTTACGCGCCTGCTGCACGGGGTCGAGGCTGGCGAAATTGACGGCTTTCATGGCGACCGCTGATGGCGTGCGCCCGATCAGTCGGGCCAATTCGATGATCTCGGGGTTGTTCCGATGCAGCCTGCCGAAAGGTGTCCGGCAATACAGCCGGAAGGTCACCAGCCGCTGATCCCGGGACCATCGAACCCGTTTCGACATGAGGTGTATCATGCGGTCAAAGGGCATGTGTGACAAGATGGCTCTTTAGTTCAGCCGTTGGTGAGGGTACCGGCGCTTGGCGGATCTTTCCGCCGGTGAGGGCACCGGCGGCACTTTGATGGCCAGTTCCTTCCGGTGGTGGGGACGCCGGTGCTTGGCGGGCCCCTCCGCGGGTGAAGGCACCGGCGCTTGGCGGGGTCTTTCCGCCGGTGAAGGCACCGGCGCTTGGCGGGGTCTTTCCGCCGGTGAGGGCACCGGCGGCACTTAGGGAGGTTGGCCTGATCGGTCGGGCACCCGAATCCGGCCGTCGGCGCGACGGGGCTAAACATTGGGATCGGTCCGGGCTATAATGTCGGTCATGGGTAGCGAATCGGGACATGCTCATGGGTAGCGAATCGGGACATTCCGGTTTGCAGGCCGGGCCGCGGTACGAGGCCGTATCGGCCGTGGGGCTGGCGACGCTGGTGGCGGCGCTGCATCTGGCGCTGGTGGCCGGGAGGGTGCCCGTGCGCTGCCCGCGGGGGCGGCAGGCGGACACGCTCATCTGGCGGCCGCCGGAGAGCCCCCAGACCGAGGTCCAGCACGACGGCGACCGAGTTCCCTCCAATCCCACCCGCCTCTTCAGCGCCGGCCGGCTGGCCTTGACCGCCGGCATGGTGATCATCGCCCTGGCCTTCCGGGTGCAGGTCATGCGCGTCGGGGCGGCGCTGGCCCGGTAGCCCTCCAGGTTTCCAGTTTCCAGTTACCGGTTCCCAGTTTCCAGTTCTGACAATCACGAAGACACGGAAAAAACTGAGAACCGAGGGCTGGCAACCAACGACCGGCGATTCACAACTGACAACCGACGACTGACAACCGACCACCGACAACCGACCACTGACAACTGACCATTCTATCGAGAGCATTATCGTGAACGTTCTGGAATTACCCGGCAAAGTTCTTCGCAAAGTATTCGGCACGCGTAACGACCGCCTCCTGAAACGCTACGGGGCCATCGCCGATAAAGCTCTGGCCTATGAGGATGAATATCGGGCCCTTACGCCCGAGCAACTGCGGGCCAAGACGGACGAATTCAAAAAGCGGCTGGCCGAGGGCGAGTCGCCGGCCAGCCTGCTGCCGGAGGCCTTCGCCGCCCTGCGCGAGGCCTCCGACCGGGCCCAGAAGCACCGCCACTTCCACTGCCAGCTCATCGGCGGGCAGGTGCTCTACGGCGGCAACGTGGCCGAAATGAGGACCGGCGAGGGCAAGACCATCGTCTGCCACCTGGCGGCCTACCTGAAATTCCTGGAGGGCAAGAAGGTCCACATCGTCACCGTGAACGATTACCTCGTCCGCCGTGACGCCGAGTTCGCCCAGCCGATTTTCGCCCTGCTGGGGGCCACGGTGGGCTATATCCAGTCCCAGGTGGATCCCGGCGGGCACGAGGGCATCCGCAAGCAGGCCTATGCCTGCGACATCACCTATGGCACCAACGCCGAGTTCGGCTTTGACTACCTGCGCGACAACATGAAGACCCGCAAGGAGGACCAGGTTCAGGGCCGGCTCGACTACGCGATCGTGGACGAGGTGGACTCGATCCTCATCGACGAGGCCCGCACGCCGCTGATCATCAGCGGCCCGGCCCACGACGACGTGACCCGTTACAAGTGGGCCGACAGTCTGGCCCGTTCTCTGGTGCGCAAGCAGGTCCAGCTCAACAACGAGACCGCCCAGCGGCTCGCCGCCTGGGGCGACCACCCGCCCGAGGAGCTGCTCAGGAATCCCAAGTTCGAGGATGCGGTCAAGCGCTTCCGCGTGGACCCGTACATGCTCACCGAGGACGAGGCGGAGGCCATCGGCCACAGGCAGCTTTTCGTCGTCCAGCGTGACCGCAAGCAGGCCCACATCACCCACGAGGGCATCGCCCTGGCCCAGGACGAGGCCGGCGTGGGCAGCTTCTACGTGGGGGCCAACATGGAGTATCCGCACCTGATCGAGAACGCGGTGCGGGCCCACACCGTCTACGAGCGCGACAAGGAATACGTGGTCCAGGACCGCCAGGTCATCATCGTGGACGAGTTCACCGGCCGGCTGATGCACGGGCGGCAGTGGTCCGACGGGCTGCACCAGGCGGTGGAGGCCAAGGAAAACGTCCCCATCAAGGAAGAGACCCAGACCCTGGCCACCATTACCATCCAGAACTTCTTCAAGCTCTACGAGTCGCTGGCGGGCATGACCGGCACGGCCATGACCGAATCGGAAGAGTTCATGAAGATCTACAAGCTGGAGGTGGTGGCCATCCCCACCAACCGGCCGGTCAACCGCATCGATCATAACGACAAGATCTACCGCACCATCGCCGGCAAGTACGACATGATCGTGGAGGAAATCAACGAGATGCACCGCAAGGGCCGGCCCAACGATCCCTTCCTGCTGGCCGAGATCTTCCGCCGGCTCAAGCCCATCGTGGCGAAGGAGCCGGGAGCGGAGGCCCTCCGCAAGGAGAAACTGGCCCGGATCGACGAGGCCCTGGCCCGCTTCGAGGCTGCGGAAAACGGGGACACTGAGTGCATCCGCTTCATGATGGAGTCGTACGATTTCGTCATGGGGAACCTGGCCAAGGGGCGGCCCGTCCTGGTGGGCACCACCAGCGTGGAGAACTCCGAAAAACTCTCCAAGCTTCTGGAAAAAACCTACGGGATCGAGCACGAGGTGCTCAACGCCAAGAACCACGCCCGCGAGGCCGAGATCGTGGCCAAGGCCGGGCACACCCACGAGCCGACCCGCGGCACGGACAAGAGCCCGGTGGGCAACGTGACCATCGCCACCAACATGGCCGGCCGGGGTACGGACATCAAGCTCGGGCCCGGGGTGGTCTACGAGGCCTGCAAGGTGCCCGAGAACGTCCGCACGCTGGCGCCGAATTACCCGGAGCGCTCGCTGCACCTGTTCCCCATCCTGAGCACCAAGTGCTGCATCAACTGCCCGGAGTACGACCCCTCCACCAATTGCGCGCACTGCTTCAAGCCCAAGCTCGATCCGCGGTTCCCGGAGATGGGCCGCAAGATCTGCTCGCTCAACGCCCCCTGCGGGCTGCACATCATCGGCACCGAGCGGCACGAGGCCCGGCGCATCGATAACCAGCTTCGCGGGCGCGCCGGCCGCCAGGGCGACCCGGGATCGAGCCGCTTCTTCCTCTCCCTGGAGGACGACCTGCTCAAGATGTTCATGCCCGACTGGATGCTCAAGATGATGGAGAAGATGGGCTTCACCGAGGGCATGAGCATCGAGGCCAAGCAGGTCAGCAAGGGCATCGAACGGGCCCAGAAGAAGGTGGAGGAGCGCAACTTCGGCATCCGCAAGCATCTCCTGCAGTGGGACGAGCCGATGGATTACCAGCGGCGGGCGTTCTACTCGCAACGGCAGCACATCCTGGAGGGCCGAAACCTCTCCGAGCTTATCTGGCACATGATTGATGACGAGATCGACGGGGCCGTCGCGCAGTATCTCGCCGAGGACTACGTGGCCCGGCGGATCTCCGATTGGTGCCGGACGGCGCTGGACGTCAACATCGAGGCCAGCGAACTGGAAGGCGAGGAGGACGCCGCCCACCTGGAGTCGCGCATCCGCGAGAAGGCCATCGACGAGGCGACCGATTCCATCCGCACCACGCTGGGCGAGTACATCGATCCCGACGAGGAACCCTCGCAGTGGGATCTGGGCGGGCTCATGAAATGGGCCCAGCGGATGTGCAACGTCTCCATCCCGCAGAATCAACTGCGCAAGATGAGCCCCGCGGAGATCGAGGACGTGCTGCTGGAGGCCGCCAGGAAGCACTATTCGGAGGTGGATCTGTCGGCGGTGGAGGCCTACCTGGATCCGGGTTACGGACGGCGGGCCCTGGCCGACTGGGCGCGGGCCAAGTTCGCCATCGAGCTCAAGAGCGAGCAGATCGCCGAGGGTTCGGCCGCCGAAGTGGCCGACGTCATCCGCGAGAAAGTTCGCGCCGCCTATGCCCGCCGGGAGATCGAGTACCCCGTGGACGCCCTGCTCAACCAGGTCTTCGCCGGGGTCGGAACGGACAACACCTATGCCCTGCAGGCCGTCGTGGGCTGGGCCAACTCGAAGTACAACGCCGGCTGGACCACCGACACGCTGGCGAACAAGAGCATTCCCGAAATCCGTGGCATGTTGCTGGACCTCACGCGGTCGTTCCAGGAAGGCGGACTGGAGCGGGAGATCGAAGCGGCCCTGGCCCGCTATCCGCTCACCGGCGACGGTGCCCAAAGCGCAAGTGCGGGGTCTGAATCAGCCGCCAGCGCGAGCGAGGGCTCGAACGGAACTCTGATCGACTGGGCGAAGGAGCGCTTCGGCAAGGCCGTTGATCTTGAGGCCCTCCGTCAACCAAACGCCGATGTCCGCGAGGTGCTCCGCCAGGCCGGCCAGGAGTTGATGCGCTGGGAGCTGACCCAGCTCGAACGTTACGTTCTCCTGCGTATCTATGACCAGGGCTGGAAGGACCACCTCCTGGAGATGGATCATCTCAAGTACGCGATCATGCAGCGGCCGTTGGGCGGCGATCAGACCCACCCGCAAAGTCAGTTCGCCATCGAGGGCCGCGACCTGTTCGAGCAGATGTGGAAGTCCGTGCGTGGTCGCGTGACCGACATGATCTTCAAGGTCTCCGTCGGCGACTCCACCGGGAGCGAGACAACCACCCGCACCATGGCCTCCGGCCCGCAAGTGCAGTTGCGCCACGACGCTTCGACCGGAGCGGGCTTCGCTGCCGCGGGCATGACTCCCGACCAGCAGGCGGCCATGCGGGCCCAGGGCGAGGCCAAACCGGTCACCATCCGCCGCGACCAGCCCAGAGTCGGGCGGAATGACCCCTGCCCCTGCGGGTCGGGTAAGAAGTACAAGCAGTGTCATGGCAAGGGAATCAGATAGGCCGCCTCGGACAGGTAAACAGGTTGTCTTACCGGCGCCCTTTCGCAATGATCGTGCGCGATGGTAAGTATGATAGCCAAGCCCACGACTTGTGGGCCGTGCCGGCTTTGTATACCACGGCTCTTGGCCCGTGCGGCTTTGTGTGCCACGGCTTTTGAGCCGTGCTCTGTAGCACTAGCGTCTCGCCGGTGAAGAATCAGTGCGGCACCGGCGTCTCGCCGGTGCAGGAGCGGGCATCCGCCAGCATAGGGGGGCGGGCATCTTGCCCGCCTTCCTGAATCCGAATGGAGGGCAGGCGTTTTATTCGGGAAACGGTTGGTCACCAGGCTCCCATGGAGGACACGATCCGGGCGCTACGGCGAGAACGGCCGGTACGGAGCCCGGCCGCTACGGAAGTGGGGAGAGCGACCGGTGCGGAAGTAGGGAGAGCGGCCGTTCACGCAGCCCTTTGCGCGCGGGCCGGTCCGACCGCAGATCATGCGATGCCCATAGACATGGAGAAGTTGGCGTCGGGGAGAGTCACGCATGGTGCCGCTATTCTTTACCACTGTTTTACTCGTTGCCTTTGCCCTGGGGTTCATCCTTTTCGCCAGAATGCTGAAGCGCAAGGATTCGCCGCGGCAAAACCGATGGCTCCACGTGTGGGGGAGCCTGACCGGCGGACTGCTGGCCGCGGGGATGGCGGTGGAGCTCTGGAATCGCCGCTCCTCCCTGACAGCCGGTACACAGTGGATCGTGCAGGCAACCTGCGTTGTCCTGTTGGCAGGGTGCGCCCTTTACCAGGCATATCTGGCCCGCCGCCGCACAACGCCACGGGAGGCCTTGCTCAACTATGTCGCCGACTCCTCGGTGTGCGGGCAGTGCGGCTACAACCTGACCGGAAACGTGAGCGGGATCTGCCCCGAGTGCGGCTGGGCCATCCCGGCGCGCCCGCCGCTTGTCGAACGCCGCGGCTGGGTCCGGTGGTGGGAACAATGGGACATCCAGTATCTGGAGAACTGGAAAAAGTCGCTGGCGAGCATGGCCCTGCTCACCTTCAGCTTTGGCGGCCTGTTCGTCTTTGGCGCTTACAAGGGCGTTCCAGCCGTTATGGTCCTGGCGGGTCTGCTCCTGCTGAATTTCACGATTAATGTGATCCGGGTGATTGCCTATGCCCGGCGCCTGCGGGGCCAGGCCAGCCCGCCGGCACAGAGCAGCCCAGAGCAACGGTAGCCGCAGGTGTTGCAGTTCCTCGTAGCGGGGCGACGCGGGCCTGAGGAGGGCGTGCATCCTGCACGCCTTTGAGGCGGGCGGGATACCCGCCCCCCTGATGCGCCAGGCCGCTTGACCCTGATCCTTTGTCAGACTCGTAGCCCCAACGGGCTGTATTGACTGGGCTAATCGGGGTAAACTATCGTAGATTTTACAGAAACTCACAGGCCGGGGAGCGCCCCTCAGGCGTCGCTGCTTTTAGGGTTTGGGGCGCCCTCCGAGGCTTGGGGTGTAAGGGAGTATCGATCTGTTATGGCCCTGGACAACCGGAGTATTGAAGGACGTTTCGACCGCAAGCGCGAAGAGAAGGAGCGCATTAAGGCCGGCCTGCCCGGCGAGGATGAACCGCCACTACCCCCGCCCGTGGAGCCCATCCACACGGACAAGAACAAGCAGGTGGGGCGCAATGATCCCTGTCCCTGCGGCTCGGGCAAGAAATTCAAAAAATGCTGTGGGAAACAGGCATGATCGATTACCTGCGTCAGCTTCTCAGCGAGCTGCGCGATCCCTGGGTCTGGTTCGGGTTGGGAGCCCAAGGGCTCTTCTTCATGCGCTTCTTCTGGCAATGGGTGGTGAGCGAGCGGCGCAAGCAGAGCACCATCCCGCTGGCCTTCTGGTACCTCTCGCTGGGCGGCGCGCTCTCGACCTTTGTCTATGCGGCCGGCCGACGCGACCCGGCCATTATGCTGGGGCAGCTTCCGGCCTGCTTCTTCTATATCCGGAACCTGATGCTGATCCACGGACAGGTGGTCCGGCGACGCCGTGCCGGCCTGCCCGTGACGACGCCAAGCACGTCCAAGGTCTGGGAGACCGGAGAAACAACTGTCCAGGGCTCCCGGCCGTGACGTAAGCTATTGACCGTACTTGGTTTAACAGACGGATTGATTCACGTACTGGCTATCCTATAATTCGCTGACAGGAGCGCGCAGGTGCCCACCATCCTGGCGGCAACAGGCATAGCGGGTAAGGCCGGTGAGATTCTGATCGCCGGCTCGCTGCTGGTCATTTTCTTTCTGGCGTTGGGGGTGGGCCTCTGGTACTATCGGCGCTGGCGAGGGGAACCGGATCCCCCCTCTTCCGTTCCCTGGACGTTGGATGATTTGCGCAAGTTGCGGGCCCAGGGGATGTTAACTGATACCGAATACCAGGCGCTGCGCGACACGATTATCGGCCTCCATACCGGGGAGCCCCCTGCGGCGGCGACGCGGGAAATCCCACGTCCGGCCGCGGCCCAGAAGGAGGCTGACGAAGAGTGGGACTGGGTCGCGGAAGAGGATCCCCGATCCGGCGGTTTTGATGTTAAGAAGTGAAGCCTGGACTGACGATACCGTTCGCAACGGCCTGAAGCGCAGGCAGGGAAGTCAGCGAAGACAAGGGAATCAATCGCCGCCGGCCAAAAGCCGGCCGCATGGCGGGAATTAAATGGCAGGGCCTCGTAATACTGGTAGTTCCGGCAGCAAGGGCGGCCGTCGTCCGACCACCTGCAGTTTCTGCGGCAAGAGCCAGCGCGAAGCCGGCCCCATGGTCGAGGGGCCCGGCGACGTCTATATCTGCGCCGCGTGCGTGGACTTGTGCCACAACATCATCAAGCAGGAAAAACGCAAGAACGGACCCGCCCGGCACCTGACCGGGACCATCCCGGCTCCCCGGCAGATCAAAGAATATCTCGACCAGTACGTCATCGGACAGGATCGCGCCAAGAAGTGCCTCGCGGTCGCAGTGCACAACCACTACAAGCGGCTGGCACATGCCGACTCCGCGGAAGATGAAGACGTCGAAATCGACAAGTCCAACGTGCTGCTCATCGGGCCCACCGGCTCGGGCAAGACCCTGCTGGCACGCACGCTCGCGCGCATCCTCAACGTCCCCTTCGCCATCGGCGACGCCACCACCCTGACGGAGGCCGGCTATGTCGGCGAGGACGTCGAGAACGTGCTCCTGCGGCTGCTTCAGAACGCGGATTACGATCTGGAAGCCGCCCAGCGCGGGATCATCTACATCGACGAAATCGACAAGATCGGCAAAACCTGGAACAACGTCTCCATCACCCGGGACGTCAGCGGTGAGGGTGTTCAGCAGGCCCTCCTGAAAATGCTCGAGGGCACCATCAGCAACATTCCGCCCCAGGGCGGCCGGAAGCATCCCGAGCAGCAGTACATCCAGATGGACACGAGCCACATCCTGTTCATCTGCGGCGGGACCTTCACCGGGCTGGCCGACATCATCAAGCGCCGGCTGGGCAGCTCGGCCATCGGCTTCAACAGCGAGTTGGCCGCCAAAGAGGACGAGCCGCAGCAACTGGGCCACGTTCTGTCGCAGGTGACGCCGGACGATCTCATCGAGTTCGGCATGATTCCCGAATTCGTGGGCCGTTTGCCGGTCATCACCGCCCTGGAACCGCTGGGCTTGGAGACCCTGATTCGCATCCTCACCGAGCCCAAGAACGCCTTGGTCCGCCAGTACCAGCGGTTCTTCGACATGGAAGGCTGCGAGCTGGAGTTCACCCCCAAGGCGCTGGAGGTCATCGCCAAGAAGGGTCTGGCCCGCGACACCGGGGCCCGCGCCCTTCGCGGTGTGATTGAAGAACTGATGTTGGACATCATGTACCGCCTGCCGGAAGAGGGCAACAACGGCCGGTACGTGCTCACGGAAGAGGTCGCCGAAGGCAAAGTCGATCTCTTCAGCCAGCGGCAGTTGCGCAAAGAATCCGCGTAATTACCCCCAAACAGAAAGGGACAACAAACGGCACGGGTGGCCCACCTCTTCAGAGGGGGGTTCACGATTTCCGCCGTGGAAGCCTATCCCTCCCCGCCATGCTCAACACACCGGCCACGACGATGGCCAGAACCGATACAGTGAGCAGGAGGATCACACCGCCCATCACACGCACCGGCAGGTGCCGCGAAGCAAACATCAGCAGGGGCGTCAGCGAGCCGAGTATGGCGAAGGGCACGAACACCGCGGTCTCGCTGGACAGCACCTGCCACCGCGCCCAGCTCCGAGGCATCTGACCGGCGGGTACCACCGGCTCAGTTGAGCCGCACTCGTTGCACACGAGGCCGGTCGAATGGCGGCGGTCGTAGCCGCAACGCGGGCAAAGCGGGGCGTTCAGCTCCTGCCAACGTGTGCCGAGATTCTTGTAGCAGGAATGGAGTACCATTGCGGGAAAACTCGCCAAAACCAGGACCGCGAGGGAGAGGCCCACCAGGTAATGAGAGGACCCACGTTCCAGCAGGCAGCTTACGCCAACGCTAAAGCCAATCACCAGGAGGGCCAGCCACTCCACAGCCACGACCGACAACAGTACGCACCGCAGCGCCCGCTCGCGGGCCAGCAGATCATAAGGATGAGGCGTCTCCGCCGGGGAACCGCGCCACAGTTCCCATGTGAACAGCGGCATGAACCATTGCACAATCCGGAACCTCCGCAGGTAGCGGGCCAGCGCTTGAAGCAACAAAAAAGGCACGGGGGCAGCAACGAATACCGGCCACAGAAGCAGGGCTGCGGCAATCATCGGCGAGAGAAAGACCTCGAGCCACAGTGGCTGGCCTGATCTGTAGAATTGGACCACAAACCGAACCGGATCCAAGTCTCTCCAGGCGATCCCTTCCGACATGATGCCTTGCCCTGCCAGTAGCGACGACTGCGGCCAGTCAACTGAGGCTCGCGACTTTCGCCCATTAATGTACCTGAAAGCTTTGAATTGTGCCCCCGCGCCATAAAATGCACTAAATTGACAGGCGGAGGAAGAATCCCCAATATGTGAAATTTACGGACTGGCCGGGCCGAGAACAGTGTGCTTACCCTAGTCGTGGCACCCGGACTGTGCAGACGAGCTTGATCAGGGGGCGGGAAACCAACGAACTCCTTGGTATCGCAATGTTGCCCCCTGGCGTAGGCCGGCCCGGAGATGGGCTTCCACCCTAATTTGCTTGGAAGAGGAACAATCGCCATGGCGGATACGCAGACCGCACCGGCAGTGAACGGCGACTGGGAAGAAACGCGGGAATGGCTCGAATCGATTGACTACGTCCTCAAGACGGGCGGGCCCAAACGGGCGCTGGAACTGCTCGAAACGCTCAAAGAGCATCTGCGTCGCCGTCGCGTGCGGCTTCCCTTCACCGCCAACACGCCCTATGTCAACACCATCCCCCCGGAGGAGCAGACCCCGTACCCCGGCAATCGCACGCTGGAGCGGCGGATCAAGAGCATCATCCGCTGGAACGCCATGGCCATGGTGGTCCGAGCCAACCGGGAATCGTCCGGAATTGGCGGCCACATCTCGACTTACGCGTCCATGGCCACCCTCTACGAGGTGGGGTTCAACCACTTTTTCCACGGCAAGGACGGGGACCATCCCGGCGATATGGTGTACTTCCAGGGCCACTCCGCGCCGGGCATCTACGCGCGGTCGTTCCTGGAAGGCCGGCTCGGCGTCGAGCAGCTTGAAAACTTCCGCCGGGAGCTGCGTCCTGGAGGCGGCTTATCGTCCTATCCCCACCCCTGGCTCATGCCGGACTACTGGGAGTTTCCCACCGTCTCGATGGGGCTGGGGCCGATCATGGCCATTTACCAGGCCCGTTTTAACCGCTACCTGCGCGACCGGGGGATCAAGGATACCAGCCAGGCGCACGTCTGGGCCTTCCTGGGGGACGGCGAATGCGATGAGCCCGAGACGCTGGGCGCCATTACGCTGGCCTCCCGCGAGCGGCTCGACAACCTCACTTTCGTGATCAACTGCAACCTGCAGCGGCTCGACGGCCCGGTACGCGGCAACGGCAAGATCATCCAGGAGCTCGAGGCCGCCTTCCGTGGCGCGGGCTGGAACGTCATCAAGGTGATCTGGTCCAGCGACTGGGACCCGCTGCTGGCCCAGGACGAGGAGGGCTGGCTGGTCCGGCGGATGGGCGAAGTGGTCGACGGCGAGTACCAGAAATACACCGTGGAGTCGGGCGCCTACATCCGCGAGCACTTCTTCGGCCGCTACCCGCAACTGCTGAAAATGGTCGAGCAGCTATCGGACGACCACATTCAGCGCATGCGTCGCGGGGGGCACGACCCGGAGAAGGTCTACGCGGCCTACAAGGCGGCCCTCGATCACAAGGGCGCACCGACGGTCATCCTGGCCAAGACCGTCAAGGGTTATGGGCTGGGCGAAGCCGGGGAAGGCCGTAACATCACCCATCAGCAGAAGAAGCTCAACGAAGACGAACTGATCGAGTTCCGCAATCGCTTCGGCATTCCCGTCTCGGACGAGGAAGTGGCCCAGGCCCCGTTCTACAAGCCCCCGGACGACAGCCCGGAGATGAAATACCTGCTCGAACGGCGCAAAGAGCTTGGCGGCTTCCTCCCCCGGCGCAAGCTCGATTGCCCGCCGCTCCAGACACCGGACGTGGAACTCTTCCGTGAATTTCACGAGGGCACCGGCGATCGCCAGGCCTCGACCATGATGGCCTTCGCCCGGCTGTTCGCCAAGCTGCTGCGGGAGCCCAACATCGGCAAGCTCATCGTGCCCATTATTCCCGACGAGGCCCGGACCTTCGGGCTGGAGCCGCTCTTCCGCCAGGTGGGCATCTACTCGCACGTGGGACAGCTCTACGAGCCCGTGGACCGCGACACCCTGCTGTACTACCGCGAGTCCAAGGACGGGCAGATTCTCGAAGAAGGCATCACCGAGGCCGGTTCGATGTGTTCGTTCATCGCCGCCGGCACGGCCTACGCCAATCACGGCGTGAACATGATTCCCTTCTTCCTCTATTATTCGATGTTCGGCTTCCAGCGGATAGGCGACCTGGTCTGGGCCGCGGCCGACATGCGCTGCAAGGGCTTCATGATGGGCGGCACCGCCGGGCGCACCACGCTGGCCGGCGAAGGCCTCCAGCATCAGGACGGCCACAGCCCGCTGCTGATGTCGGTGGTGCCCAGCATGCAGGTCTACGACCCGGCCTTCGCCTACGAGATGGCGGTGATCGTCCGCGACGGCATTCGCCGGATGTACGAGCTGCGTGAGGACATCTTCTACTATCTGACCATCTACAACGAAAATTATGTCCATCCGCCCATGCCCGAAGGCGCGACCGACGGCATTCTCAAGGGCCTCTACCTGTTCCGGCGGGCGCCGGAAATTCCCAACGTGCAGGGCCGCGTCCAGCTCTTCGGCAGCGGGCCGATCCTGAGGATGGTCATCGAGGCTTCCGAGCTGTTGCGCGACCGCTACCAGGTGGCGGCCAACGTCTGGAGCGCCACCAGCTACAACCTGCTGCGCCGCGACTGCCTGGAAGTCGAACGCTGGAACATGCTGCACCCGACAGAGGCTCCCAGAAGGTCTTACCTCTCTGAGCTTCTGGAGAATGAGCCCGGCCCCTATATCGCGGCCTCGGATTACATCAAGGCGGTGCCTGACCAGATCGCCAAGTGGGTGCCCGGCCGGCTGTTCACCCTGGGCACGGACGGCTTCGGGCGCAGCGAAGATCGCGACTCGCTGCGGCGCCATTTCGAGATCGATGCCGAGCATATCGCCGTGGCCGCCCTCTACGCACTGGCCGAGGAAGGCGAGATCGACCGGAAGGTGGTGGAGAGGGCCATCCGCGAGCTGGGCGTCGATCCGGACGGGATCGATCCGGCCAGGGCATGAGCGCTGGTCAGAACCAGGCACTCCCGAGCCGATGAGAATGTGGAGCAGCGGTTTTCCGGGGCCGGCGGTCCCGGTCGCGAGGCGAATCACGAGCCCTCCTGCCGGGAAGGAGGGCCACCCGGCATAAATGTGGCTAACTGATGCGGGAAGGTGAACACCTTGAAAGACTTCAAACTACCCGACCTGGGTGAGAACATCGAATCGGGCGACATCGTTCAGGTGCTGGTCAAAGAGGGCGATGTCATCAGCCCCGAACAGCCGGTGGTCGAGATCGAGACGGACAAGGCCGTGGTGGAAGTGCCCTGCCCCTTCGGCGGCAGGATTGTGAAAGTCCACATCCAGCCCGGGCAGAAGGTCAAGGTCGGCGCAACGCTGGTCACCGTCGAAGAAGCGGAAGGCGCCGCTCCGGCCGGACCCGCGGCCGAAGCTCCCGCCCAGGCTCCGGCCAAGGCACCCGAGGCCGCCAAAGCGGCAGACGCGGAAACGGCTCAACCGGCCGTCGCCGGGAAAGCCCCGCCACCGGCCACTCCTGCTCCCCCTACGGCCCCCCCGGCGCGAGCTGAGGAACCCGCAGCGCCGCGCCCGGAGCAACCGGCGGCCGCTCCCTACGACATTCTGAAACCCGAGCCAGCCGCGGCCACCCCGACGGGGCCTTCGCCCGGTCGGAGCAAGGTCTCCCGGCCGGTCGGCCCGCCTCCGCAACCCAAGCTGGCCGAAGGCGAACCGATTCCCGCCGGGCCGGCCACCCGCCGCCTGGCCCGCGAGTTGGGCGTGGATCTGAGCGAGGTGGCCGCCGCCAACCCCGGCGAGCGGCTCACCGAGGAGCACATCAAGCGGTTTGTGCGCGAGCGCTCCGCCGGGCTGCACGCGGCCCCGGCCGGAGCCGGACCGGCCGTGCATGTGCCGCCGCTGCCGGACTTCGCCCAGTGGGGGCCCGTGGAGCGCGTCCCCTTCTCGTCGCTGCAGCGCAAGACCGCCGAGCATCTCAGCGCTTCCTGGCTCATCGCTCCGCACGTGACCCAGTGCGACGAGGCCGATGTCACCGAGCTGGAGGCCCTGCGCAAGCGCTTCCAGCAGAGTGTCGCGGACAAGGGCAAGCCGATCAAGCTGACGGTCACCGCGTTCATCCTGAAGGCCGCGACGGTGGCCCTTAAGGAATTCCCGCAGTTCAACGCCTCGCTGGATAGCGCCGCGGGGCAGTTGGTACTCAAGCGCTACTACCACCTTGGAGTGGCCGTGGACACGCCGGCCGGCCTGATCGTGCCCGTGATCCGCGATGTGGACAAGAAGACCATCCTCCAGATCGCCAACGAGATGAACGAAGTCGCCGAGCGGACGCGCAATCGCAAGATCGGTATCGAGGAGCTGCGCGGCGGGACGTTCACGATCACCAACCTGGGCGGTATCGGCGGGACCTACTTCACGCCCATCATCAACTACCCCGAGGTGGCTATCCTGGGCGTGAGCCGGGCGCGCGAGGTTCCGGTGCTGCGCGATGGGCAGCTCGCCACGAAGCTGATGCTCCCGCTGTCGCTGTCGTACGATCACCGGGTGATCAACGGCGCGGACGGCGCGCGGTTCCTGCGCCGCGTGGCCGGCTTGCTGGAAGATCCGGAGCTGCTGCTGCTGGAGGGGTGAGGGACGAGGGACGAGGGGCGAGAGCTGGAACATGAGGAAGAAGGGCACTTATGGCCACCAACACGATTGAAACGGACTTAGTCGTCATCGGCGCGGGCCCCGGGGGCTATGCCGCCGCGTTCGCCGCCGCCGACCGCGGGATCAAGACCGTCCTGGTGGACGCCGACGAGCGCCCGGGCGGCGTCTGCCTCAACCGCGGCTGCATTCCCTCTAAAACCCTCCTGCATGCCGCCCGCATCATCGCTGAAACCCATGAGGCCAAGGCCATGGGCCTGACCTTCGGTGAGCCCAAGATCGACCTCGACGCCCTGCGCAAATGGAAGAACGACGTCATCGCCAAGAATGCCAACGGCGTTCGCCAGCTCGCCAAGTCGCGCGGTGTGCAGATCGTGCGGGCCTGGGCCCGTTTCGAGAATTCCACCACGCTGCTGCTCTCCAGCCAGCCCGGCGGCGAGCCCGACCAGGGCCGGCTGACCTACCGCCACGCGATTCTGGCCACCGGTTCGCTGCCGGCCCGCATTCCGGCCTTCGACATCGGCAGCCCGCGGGTGATCGATTCCACCGGGGCCCTCGATCTGCCGGACATTCCGAAATCGCTGCTGGTCATCGGCGGCGGCTACATCGGCCTGGAGATGGGCACGGTGTACGCCGCGCTGGGCTCGGAAGTCACCGTGGTGGAAATGACCGACGGGCTGCTGCCCGGCGCCGACCGCGACCTCGTGCGCGTGCTGGCCAACCGGCTCAAGAAGGATTTCAAGAACATCTACCTGAGCACCAAGGTGACCAGGCTGGAGGACACGCTCAAGAGCGTCCGTGTCCATTTCGAGAAGGCGGACAATGCCACCGGCTCCGCCCCGCCGCCCACCGAGTTCGACCGCGTGCTGGTGGCCGTCGGCCGAACGCCCAACAGTAAGAATCTGGGTCTGGAGAATACCAGGGTCAAAGTCACGCAGCGCGGCTTCGTCGAGATCGACAATCAGTGCCGCACAGCCGACGAGTACATCCTGGCCATCGGCGATGTGGCCGGCGAGCCCATGCTGGCCCACAAGGCCCACTATGAAGCTGTCATCGCGGTAGAGGTAATTGCCGGCGTGAAGGGGGCCGCCAAGGACGCCCGGGCGATTCCCGCCGTGGTGTTCACCGACCCGGAGATCGCCTGGGCCGGCCTGACCGAGACACAGGCCGCTCAGCAGGGCATCGCCGTCGAGGTCGCCAAGTTCCCCTGGGGCGCGTCCGGGCGGGCCACGGCCATCGGGCGGAACGACGGCCTGACCAAGTTCATCGTCGCGCCGGAGTCCAAGCGCATCCTGGGCGTGGGCATCGTGGGCGTAAACGCCGGCGAGTTGATCGCCGAGGGCACCCTGGCCATCGAAATGGGGGCCACCGCCGCGGACGTGGGCATGACCATCCACGCCCATCCCACCCTGGCGGAGACCTTCATGGAAGGCGCGGAAATCGCCGCCACCGGCAGCACAACGCACATTTACCGACCGCCACGATGAGACTCAAGATTGCATGGGGAGATCTGCGCTACGACCAGTCGGGCTTTCACACACCCACCCCGGGGTCACTGGCCGCGAACGACCTTTAAGACGCGGAAATCATCCTTCGCGATGGTCACGCGCGCGCCCCCGCCGAGCGCCTCTCCCCGGGGGATGAACTCGAAGACCCAGCAGGTCCCCTGGTCTTCCACGGTCACCTCATCGTCCTTATGGATCGCGTCTGCGGCGGCACGGCGGGCAGCTTCAAGACCGTCGAGAAGTGGATTCAGGACTAAACTCATAGTGAAAGCACCTCGTCACGTCTTCCAACCACAGAAACGCGCGCGTCCGCAGCGATCTCGTAAACCAGCGTCCTGCTGATCACAAAGCCTCGCAGCCGACGACGTTCATGCCAGCGCCGATCCGACTGGCTCGGACATTGCTCCCATTCACGCCCCATCTCGTCGATGGGCGGGTTGGGGTGCGTATGGAACGCGGCAACCACAGTTCTTCCATTATAGCAATTGTTGGCGTCCAGCGGCGGCGGCACGATGCGGCACTGGTCGCCGCGCGGCTAGCGCTCAATGTCACATGAATGGTCCGGGTTTAGCACGATGTACCCGCCCTCCTCGTGACGCCCAGCGGCTTCGTCGGGCTGGGATTCGTCCCAAGCCCGGGCCATTCCGGCTATTACCGCAGGGTCCGCCAAAGGGTCCACGGGATACTCGGACATGGACGCAACTCTGGCCCCGATTCCCTCTGTCGGCAAGACTCAGCAAGCGCGGGGGATACAGGCCCCTGGCGGTGTAATCGTCTTCTGACTTAGAATGTGATTGCTCGATGACTCGCGCGCTGAGGCTTGAAGATGAACGAATTGAAACACCTTGGCAAAACGTCAAACCAGCCGGTGGAGACGATCGATCTGATCGAATGGAAGGGCGAGCGCATTACCGTGCGCCTGGAGGTCGCAGATTTCACCTCGCTGTGCCCGGTTACCGGCCAGCCGGACTTCGGTTCACTCGTCATCGAGTACGTGCCCCATCAGCACCTGGCCGAGACCAAGTCGGTGAAGCTCTACCTGTGGCGTTATCGCAATGAACGCGGCTTCAACGAGGTGCTCATCGACTCTATTGCCCGCGACCTGTACCGCCAGCTTCGGCCGCACTGGCTGCGGGTGACCGGCCAGTTCCACCCCCGCGGGGGGATCAGCGTCACGGCGATTTCGGAACACGGTGAGCGCTCGTATCGGCCGGAAGGATAGTACGGGGCTGAGGTGCGGCCCATGTGAAGAGTGGGATCAAGATTGAGATTAAGAGAAGGATGACCTGCATTCGAAAGTGCGGACATGCCCGACCGCAGCTACATGATCAACGAGATCTTTTACTCCCTCCAGGGCGAGGGCGGCCGGGCGGGTACGGCCAATCTCTTCCTGCGCTTCGCCGGCTGCAACCAGACCTGCCGTAAGGAGACCCACGGCTTCGACTGCGATACCGAGTTCGCCAGCGGCCGGCGCATGACGCTGGCCGAGATCCTGGCCGAGTTCCGCCAGATCGGGCCCGGCTGCAACTGGGTCATCCTCACCGGCGGCGAGCCCGCCCTGCAGGTGGACCGCGAGCTGATCGACGCGTTGCACGCCGCCGGCTACAAGCTCGCGATTGAGACCAACGGCAGTATCGAACTGCCCCCCGGCATCGACTGGATCACCGTCAGCCCCAAGGTGGCCGAGCATGCCATCCGCCAGCGGTTCGCCCACGAGGTCAAGTACGTCCGCGGCTACGGACAGGGCATTCCCAAGACCGTGGTACAGGCGGAACACAAGCTCATCTCGCCCGCCTTCGAGGGCAACATCCTCGATCCCCGCACGCTGGAATGGTGCATTCGTCTGGTTAAAGAGAACCCCAACTGGCGGCTATCGGTGCAGATGCACAAGAACTGGAATATACGCTGAGGAAGCGCCGGCGCTCATCCTGGACACTGCGCCCAAGCTCGTAGCGGCCGGGCTCCGTACCGGCCGTTACAGAAAATGACTCACTTTGCGCTGTCGGGCTGGAGCAGATGACGTGTGAGAGATGGAGAGTGTGAGCGATGGAGAGAGAAGACTGTCGCTCCCTCTCTCCATCGCTCCATCTCTCCTTCTCTCCATCTTTTCCTACCTGCGCTTGCCGCGCTCTTTCGGCTTCTCCGGCTTCTTGGCCTCTTCCTGCTCCCACGGCGGCACGTACGGCACCGCCTTGGGAGAACGAAGCGGCAACCGCCGCAGGATCACGAACAGACTCACGCCGGTGACGAAAATAAGGACACTCACGAACTGCGAGATGGTCAGCCCGGCCGTATCGTGCGGGTTGTCCATACGAATGATCTCCTCGAATACCCGCATGATCGGATACAGCGTCAGGAACAGGGCCAGCACGATGCCCTGTCGCTTGCGCCGATAGAACACCACACTGAGCAGGAAGGCCAGCAACGCGGCATTGATGGATGCATAGAGCTGCGCGGGGTGCAGACTGCTGGAATGCATCGTCGACGCCTCCGCTACGAGCTCCTTCGGCGTTCGCCCGAACTTGCGCGCCTGGCCGGCCAAGGCATCCGCATATTTAGGGTCATCGGGAGCGGGATTGATCGGCCACGCCTGGGTTCCCGACCGCGAGACGTAAATGAACTCCGCCGGAAGGGCCACCGTCCGCTCATCCCACTGCCGAACGAAGGGCGCGCTGCCATACGGAAAATGGACCGCCCAGGGAAGATGCTCCGGACACACGCCGCCCCAGCAGCAACCGTTCAGAAAACAACCCACCCGGGTCACCGCCAGACCGAAGGCCAGCGACGGCGCAAAGATGTCCAGGTACAAGCGCCAGGAGGCCTTGTTCCACCACAGGTACACCAGCAGCGCCGATACCGCGCCCAGGAACCCGCCGTAGAACTCCATACCCCCCGCGGTGATGTTCACGGCCGCCCAGAAGCCGCGCCCGGCGAAATGCTGGTCCCAATAGTGGATGACGTAAAAGAGCCGGGCCCCGACAATCGCCGCGATCAGGGCCACGAACCCGCAGTTCACGACCAGCTCCGGATTGGCCTTCACCCGCTGGGCGCGCCGGGCAGCCCACCATGTGCCTCCCAGGAAGCCGATCATCAGCATCAGCCCGTAGCTGCGGATGTCGAACTCGTGGGGCCAGAACGGTAACTCAAGATGGATAATGGTCGGCCACATGGATCAGCTTTCGCTCCGTGAACGGGGCAAGCCCGTCAGAGACTCACATTACTCCTGTAAGGCCACTCCCCGCGCCCGCCACAGTTTAGGTCCTTCAGCGCGACCGTGCCAGAAGAGCGCCCGGCCGGAGCAGCTCCTGGAGAACACGTGGGCACGCCGGTCCGGCCAGCGGCGCCCTCGCCGTCAACCTCGTCAGCATCGCCGGCACAAATCTCGAACCCTGAACCCGCTCACCCCTCGACCACCATGTTGTCTATCAAGCGCGTATTCCCGATCCGCACCGCCAGCGCGATCAGGCAGCGCCCCTCCACCACCGCTTTGGGCCTGAGATCGTCGGCATCCACGATTTCAATGTAATCAATGCCGCAAGGCCCGGCCGCGTCGATCTGCCTGCGCATTTCCCGCACCAGGCTCTCGACGTCGCGCTGCCCGGCCCGCACTTGGGCCTCGGCCCAACGCAGTGCCGCCGAAAGGCTGAGCGCCTGGGCCCGCTCACCGGCCGAGAGATAGCTGTTCCGGCTGGATATGGCCAAGCCGTCCGGCTCGCGCACCGTCGGACAGACCACGATCTCCACCGGCATGCACAAGTCGCGGACCATGCGACGGATAACCGCCGCCTGCTGGGCGTCCTTCTGGCCGAAAAAGGCGACATCCGGCTGCACGATGTTGAACAGCTTGGTCACCACCGTGGTCACGCCGTTGAAGTGCCCGGGCCGATGAGCACCACACAGCCCCTCGGTCAGACGCGAAACCGTCACCGTCGTGACGGAATCGGGCGGATACATTTCCGCAACGGACGGGCAGAATGCGGCTCCCACCCCCTCTTCCCGGCAAGCGGCCAGATCCGCCTCCAGCGGGCGCGGATAGCGCTCAAAATCCTCTCCCGGTCCAAACTGCGTGGGGTTCACAAAGATGGACACTATCACTTCATCACAGGCCGCCCGCGCCGCCCGCATCAGCGAGCGGTGCCCCTCATGCAGCGCCCCCATGGTCGGCACAAACCCGATCCGCCGCCCGGCCTTGCGCGCCTCCCCCACGTATTTGCGAACCTGTTCGATCGTCTCTAACTTGTTCATTTTCAATAACCTGCGTCAAATTGAAGCCACAGGATCCGTCCCCGCTCTTCGTTTGCGGTCTTCTACGTCCGATAAAGCCAATCCTCGGGGCCACTGCGCTGCGGCTCCAGCAGCCTCATCCAGGATTGACAGCCTGACCGATAAACCCCTAAGCTTCAAGGGCCGCGATCTACCTTTGACCACTAACCCGATCGCCCGCTGGGGTGTCTATATCCTATGACGAGACCAGAGCGGCCGCTTTTCACAGAGGACACCGGCCAACGGGACGCCGCTTGGGTGCGCGCCGCCGTGGCTGGTGATACTCAGGCGTTCGGTCGCCTTGTGGAGGCATACCAGCGCCCGGCCGTCTCGAAAGCCTATCGGCTGCTGGGCAACAGTGAGGATGCCGCTGAGGTCGTGCAGGAAGCATTTCTGCGGGCCTATCGGGCTCTCCAGCGCCTCAACGAACCCAGCCGCTTTGGTCCCTGGCTGATGCGGATCGTCAGCAATCTCTCGCTGAACGCCCGGCGATCGCGCAAATCGGCCAGCATGTTGACGCTTGAAGAGGAACGTGGAACTGAGAAACTGACCAGCGGCGAGGGGGAGCCGGTGGTTGCCGCTTTTGGACCTGAACTCGAGGCCCAGGGGCGCGAACTGCAGCAGGCCCTGGACGCGGCCCTGCAGACGCTACCCGAGAAGCAGCGCCTTTCCCTGGTGCTCTTCACCATCGAGGGATGGGCCCAAAAGGACATCGCCGAGTTCCTCGAGTGCAGTGTGGAGAACGTGAAATGGAATGTGTTCCAGGCCCGCAAACGGCTCCGCGAGCAGCTTGGCGGGCTGTTGGAAGACGAAGAGTGAGCATCGCATTCAGGAACGTGGCACCGGCGTCCGGCCGGTGATGGGGACGGGCGTTTCGCCCGTCGTGGGTCGAGCCAGTGAAGGCTCATGCCTGAAAGCGTGAGGGCATTACGATGAACCGGCCTCTGAACGAACAAGACGAATTCCTGTTGAGCCGGCTACTGGATAACGATCTGTCGCCGGAAGAGGCCGCTTCGCTGCGCACGCGAATGGAGCGCGAAGCCGATCTGCGCAATGCTTACCAGGAGATGAGCCGGATCGATTCTCTGCTGGCGGCCCGCCGAGCCGACCAGCCCCGGATTGATTGGTCTCACTTCCATCAGCAGGTCATGGACCAGGTTGAGGCCCAGGCCGCCAGCGGACGTACCATCCGGCTGGCGGATTTCCTGCGCGTGGCTCTACCTCTGGCCGCCGCGGCCTCCATCGCCCTCGTGGTATGGTTCTGGCCGCGCGGAACGGAATTCGCCCCCGGGGACGGCTTGCCCGCACCCCGGATCGTGCAGCATTCTGACGAGGCGCTGCCGACTCTGGCTGACGGGCGGCCGCACGATTCGGAACTCGTGATTCAGTTCCATCGCCCGGAGATGCCCGAGACCGAGGAGGCCATCCGTATCACCTACGCCCGGTCCGACAGCCTCTACGAGGAATATCGGGCCATGGATGAACGGAATCGACGCCGCGAATCCGGACGGATTCTGCTGGCCAGCAACGTACGTCTGGATGAGCCGATTCAACAGGGCCTGTTTGACTGAGGCCTGATCGCCGGTGAGAGGACCGGGCCGTCAGCCTGGTCGGGAGTTTTACATGCCGTCCAATCCTGTGATCCGCTGCCTGCCCGTGGGAATTGTCGCCATTTTCGCGATTTTGACCGGCACAATCGTTGCCCAGGTTGTGCCGGCTTCGCGTACGCCCGAGAATCCAGCACCCGAGCCGCCACATCCGGGGCAAGTTCTTTTCGGTTCGCCTCAACCCGCACCCAAGCCCGCTCCCATCGCCCGACAACACGATGAAGACGCCAGAATGGAGGGATTGATCGCCGCGGCACTCGATCAGAAGACCGACCTTAACATCAAGGACAAGCCCATCCTGGAAGCGTTCGAAATGCTCGCAGAGCAGACCGGCGTCCAGATCGAGGTCGAGGCCGGTACCGTTGGGCTGTTGCCTTATGACGCCGGCACCAGGGTGTCGGCCAGCATCAAGGGGCGGCCGCTGCGCGAGAGCCTCATCGCGCTGCTCCGGCCCATCGGCCTGCAGTTTGACGTGGAGAACCGGCGCGTGGTCATCCGGCCTACCCCCCCGCTGCGCCGTTGCGTAGAGCGAGTCACCTGGAAGGAGCTGGCCCTCCTGGAACGGCTCTCCACCACGCCCTGGAATGACGAGCTGGCCGAATCCCTCAAATTCCAGTTTCAGGACTCGCCCGTGACGTCCGCCTCGGTGAACCGCGATACCCTGTTGCGTCTGGCGCGCAACGTCGGTCAGGGCACGGCCGCCGAAGTCCTCGAACAGGCCACCGACCAGTTCGGCTGGACTTGGCGTCCGAAGGGCGATCTGATCATCGTCCTGCCCAAAACCCGGCAGATCGAGCAGCAGTTGCAGAAGCGCATCTCCGTCGATTACACCCGGACCAGCCTGGAGGATGCCCTCCTCGATCTGGCCACCAAGGCCCACGTTGCCTTGCGTTACGAACCCGGCACGCTGGCTTCGCTGTCCCCCTTCATCGCCGAGCGCTTCAGCCTCTCCGTCGAGAACATGCCCATCCGCCAAGTACTGGAGCTCATGGCCGGGCAGACCGGTTTGGCTTACTACATCGAGCAGGATGGCGTCCGCATCACCGCCAACCCGTTGAGTTCCGCGGGGTCCGCGCAGGCGGGTGCCGACGATACCGCCAAGATCGCCGACGCCATCGTGCGTTCGCGTTACACCAACTCGGTGGTCGGTCAGATCCTGCTGCCGGCCGCCAAGAACAAGCCCCAGATCGCGTTCTTCATTCGTGAGAACGATTTGTCGCCTGAGATGAACGAGCAACGCAAGGCGCTGCTCCGCGATTTTGCCGGCCAGTCGGTGCAGGCCAGCCTCCAGGCCATGACCCAACCCCACGACTGAGCGTCAGCCCCGCAAGAGCGTGTACCCCGCCCTTGCGCGGTGCCAGACCGCGCCGGTCGATGCCGCAACCCCATGAGCGGCCCCAGAGTCTGATTCAATGCCGGGTTATCGGAACAAATTCCGAAACAGATCGCATCCCGCCAGGAACGCCCCCGGGGCAAACCCCGTAATGTGAAGCACGGCGCGCCAGTCTCGCTCATCAGTGCGTAGTATCCACATGTACCGCACGCCTGAGAAAGCGGCGCGGAAGGGAGCACCGTACATTAACGCCAATATGTACGCGCGGGTGTTGCACACCATTGACTCTGCGCAAGTTAGTGGTTACTAATTACGGGTTGGGGTTCTAGGGACCACGAGAAAGGGAGCCGGCCAGCGACTCGGCCGGCGGGTGTTAAACGAGATGGAAGCCTATCTGGGCGTGGACGTCGGCGCGGTCGGCGTCAAGGCCGCCCTCTTCTTACGCGGCCACGATGTCGATATTTCAGGTCTCAAGCTCTTTCGCGCGCTGGGTGATGATGCCCCTCGCGCCGCCACCGGCACCAACGGCCGGGCCGGCAGCAACGGCCAGGCGTCGCGCAACGGTGACGGCAAGGCCGGCAGGCTGTTTGTGGCCGCGGCCCGTCGGACGCGCGGTCGTCCGCTGGAGGCGGTGCGCAGCCTGATCGAGGAGCTGCTCCGCGAAATTCCCGCTGAAGCCATTGCCGGTGTGGCCCTGACCGGGTCCGGTTCGTTCCTGGCCGCCAAGGCGCTCGGCGTGCGCCGGGTGAATGACTTCCAGGCCATCGCACGGGCCCTGGCCCGGCTGCACCCGGAGATCCGCTCGGTGTTCGAGATGGGCGGTGAGACCAGTAAATACATCCGCCTGGAACCCGATCCCTCCGGCACGGGCCTGAACATCGTCGACTACGGCACCAACGGCGACTGTGCCGCTGGCACCGGCTCGTTTTTGGACCAGCAGGCCGGGCGGCTCAAGTACCGCGTGGAGGAAATCGGCGAGATCGTCGAAGCCGCCCAGCGGGCCGCCCAGGTGGCCGGGCGCTGCAGCGTCTTCGCCAAGAGCGACATGATCCACGCCCAGCAGAAGGGCTTCACGCCGCCGGAGGTATTAAGAGGTCTCTGCCGGGCGGTAGCCACCAATTACAAGTCGGCCGTGGTCAAGGGCCGCACGCCCAAGGCGCCCATGGCCTTCCTGGGGGGGGTCTCCGCCAACGCGGCTGTCGTCCGCGAGTTGTGCGAGGCTTTCGAGCTGGAGGAAAACGACCTCCTGGTGCCCGAAGCGGCCGATTCCTATGCGGCCATCGGCGCGGCCTTGATGGCGGCGGAGGAAGCCAGGAAAGACAGACAACCTGTCCGCCCGGAGGCAGTTTCCCAGCCTGTCGACAAGGCGGGCACGACGCCCGCCCCCCAGCCGGCCGGATGCAGTTCCTGCACAAGCGGCTGTTCGCAGGCCTTCGATCTGACCCGCCGCTTCGCCGAACTCACCACCGCGGCCGGGGCCGACAGTCACAATTTCCCCACATCGCCGCCGCTGGATCTCTCCAACGTGCTGCTTTTGCGCGACAAAGCCCGGCGCTACACCCTGCCCGCCGAAGGCGAGCCCGTGGATGCCTACCTGGGTCTGGACATCGGCTCCGTCGGTACCAAGCTGGTCGTCATCGACGCCGAAGGCGCGGTGATCCACGAAATCTTCACCCGCACCGAGGGCCGGCCCATCGAGGTCGTCTCGCGCAGCCTGCGCGAGCTGGAAGAGGCCATCGGCGGTCGGGTGCGCATCCGCGGCGTCGGTACCACCGGCAGCGGCCGCGAGTTGATTGGCGAACTGGTCGGGGCCGACGCCATCACCGACGAGATCACCTGTCATAAGACCGGAGCGACGTTTGTCGGCGACATGCTGCTGGGCAAGCGTCCGGACACCATCTTTGAGATCGGCGGCCAGGACAGCAAGTACATCAGCCTCGCGCCTGAGGGCGGCGGCTCCACGGATACGGTGGTGGTCGACTTCACCATGAACGAGGCCTGTGCCGCCGGCACCGGCAGCTTCCTCGAGGAGCGCGCCGCCGAGCTGGGCGTGTCCATCAAGGGTGAGTTCTCGCAGTTTGCCCTGAGCTCCAAGGCCCCCATCAAGCTGGGCGAGCGCTGCACCGTGTTCATGGAGCGCGACGTCAACACATACATGCAGCGCGGCGCGAAGCGCGAAGACGTCATCGCCGGCCTGGCCTACTCGGTGGTGTACAACTACATCAACCGCGTGGTGCGCGGCCGGCCCATCGGCCAGTGCATCTTCTTCCAGGGCGGTACCGCCTACAACGATGCGGTCGCCGCCGCCTTCAGCAAGGTCTGCGGCAAGCAGATCATCGTTCCCCCGCACAACGCGGTGCTGGGCGCGATCGGCGCGGCCCTGGTGGCCCGGGAGAAAGTCGCCGCCACCGGCGAGGAAACCCGCTTCCGCGGCTTCGACATGAGCCAGGTGAATTACACCCTCCGAGAGTTCACCTGCAAGGCCTGCGGCAACAACTGCTCGGTCCAGGAATTCAACGTCGAAGGCGAGAAGACCTACTGGGGCGACAAGTGCTCCGACCGCTATCGCAAGCGGACCAAGACCGCCCGCCAGGCCATCATTCCCGACCTGATCACCCTGCGCCAGCAACTCCTCGCCGAGGACGACCACGGCGATCCGCCCGGCGCCACCAAGACGGTCGGAATCCCCCTGGCCATGTACACCCTGGACCTGCTACCCCTCTGGCGGCGGTTCTTCCGCGACTGCGGCTTTGCGGTGGTGACGTCCACGCCCACCGACCGGCGCATCGTGCGGGCCGGGCAGGACAGCATCGTGGCTGAGCCGTGCTTCCCGATTATCGTGGCCCACGGCCACATCGCCGACCTGGTGGCCCGGGGAGTGGACTACCTCTTCATTCCCAACGTCCTCTCGCAAGCCACGAAGTTCATGCAGAATGAGAGCCACGTCTGCCCCTGGGGTCAGACGCTGCCTTTCGTGACCCGCCAGGCGCCGGCCTTCAGCGGCTGGAAAGATCGCATTCTCTGTCCCACGATTCGCTTCCGCGAAGGCCCCAAGGCCGTCTGCAAGGCCCTGGTGGACATGGTTGTTCCCCTGGGCGTGAGTCCCAAGGTGGCCCGCCGGGCCTACGAGGCGGCCCAGGCGGCCCAGGACCGCTTCAAACAGCAGTATGAGCAGGCCGGCCGCGAGGCCGTCGAGATGCTCCAGCGCACCGGCGAGCCGGGCATGGTGCTGGTCGGCCGCCCCTACAACATCCACGACACCGGCGTGAATCTCTCGGTGGCGCGCAAGCTGCGCGACTACTACGGCGTGAACGTCATCCCCATCGACGCCCTGTCGCTGGCCGACATCGATGTGCGCGACGTGAACAACAACATGTTCTGGGACTACGGGCGGAAGATTCTCGCGGCCGGCAAGGTGGTGAGCCAGTATCCGAACCTGCACATCATCTACATCACCAATTTCAAGTGCGGGCCGGATTCGTTCGTGAAGGGCTTCCTGGGGCTGGCCAGCGGCAAGCCCTTCCTGGCGCTGCAGTTCGACGGGCATTCCAACGATGCAGGCATGATGACGCGGTGTGAAGCATACCTGGACAGCAAGGGAATCCTGCGATGGTGGCGACAACCCAAGAGCAAACCGACAGGCGAAGTCTCAAGGGCCGGACAATCTATATCCCCCAAATGGCCTACGCGGGCGCGCGCCTAGTCGCGGCCGTCTTCCGCTCCTACGGGATTGACGCACGCCCCGCGCCTGACTCCGACGCCCGGACGCTCGAGCTGGGCGGCCAGTTCGCCAGCGGCGAGGAGTGCCTCCCGCACAAGGTCACACTGGGCGACTTCCTCAAGGTGTGCCAGTCGCCGGGGTTCGACCCCGCCAAGGCGGCCTTCTTCATGCCCACCGCCCACGGCCCCTGCCGTTTCGGCCAGTACGCCCCCTACCTGCGACGCGTCCTGAATGAGATCGGCTGCGGCGAGGCCCTGGTGCTCGCGCCGACCAGCCGGAACGGCTACGAAGAGGTCGGCATCAGCGGCAACGACATTCTTCGCCTGGGCTGGCTTGCGGTGGTGGTCGGCGACCTGGCCTTGCGTTTCCTGCTCAAGACCCGCCCGTACGAGTTGAACGCCGGCGACGCCGATGCGGCCTTCGATGCCACTGTCACAGACTGCGAACGCATCTTCGAGAAGCCCGGCCTGTCCGTGAACGAACGCCTTCGGCAACTGGTCACGGCCATGGAGCGGATGCGCGACCGCTTCCGCCGGATCCCGGCCCGGTATACGAAAGACCGCCCGCTGATCGGCCTGGTCGGCGAGATCTTCTGTCGCCTGAACACCTTCAGCAACAACGACATCGCCCGGCGCATTGAACAGCAGGGCGGGGAATGCTGGATCTCCGACATCGCCGAGTGGGTCTGGTACGTGCACCGCTTTCAGCAGTACACCGTCCGCCGCACGCAGGGGCCGGTCAACGGCACCACCCTCAAGCTGGTCATCAAGACGCATATTCAGCGTAAATACGAGCACGCCCTCACAGCCCCCGTAGAGGAGGATCTCAAGGGCTACGAGGAGCCCCACGACGTACGCGAGGTGCTGGAACTCTCCCGGCCCTACCTGCCCTGGGAAGGCTCCCTGGGCGAGATGGTGCTCAGCGTGGGCAAGGCCATTTACCTGCACGGCAAGGGCGCGGACGGCATCATCGACATCAGCCCCTTCACCTGCATGAACGGGATCATCTGCGAGGCGGTCTATCCGGCGGTGAGCGCCGCCCATGACAACATCCCCATTCGCATCCTCTACTTTGACGGGATCGGGGCCAATGTCGATCGCGACGTGGAGATCTTCCTCGACCTGGCCCGGGCCTACAGCCGGCAGAAGAAACGGCAGCGGGTGTATCCTGATTACTTCGAGTAAGATTCCCCTGATGCTGCGCGGCTCACGGAGCCGGCTTATGACTCTTGCGAAACTAAATCGGTAATGGTGAGCAAGCCCGGCTAAAGCCGGCTGGGCGGGACAGAACAAGAAAAGGGCATTAAGAGCACCACGGACCACCACCTGAAGGTGGCGGCAAACACCGGCCGGCTGAAGCCGGCCACCGCGTCCGCCATTACCCGATTAGCGAATCAAACGTCATAAGCCGGCCCGCGCAGTCCACTACCCGGAGGTTCTGATGCGTCGGCCATTCATGAGTATTGGGCTCCTTCTGCTCACCGCCTTTCCCGTCTTCGCCGCTTCGCTGCTCGAGATTTCGCCGCCGGGCAAGCACTTCCCGCTGAACGCGGCCGCCCATCGGGGCGCGCCCTCATTCCAGTCCGGCCAGCCCATCATCGGCACCACCTACTTCTACTGGTACGACGTCTACACCGGCGCTCACCTGCGCGATCCGGACGGCACGGACGCGCTGACCACCCACCCGCCCCTCGAAAGCATGGCCGATCTCAGTTACAAGTCGCCGCGCTGGCACTATTCGCAGCTTCAGGACGTGGCCCAGGCCGGCATCGATTTCATCCTGCCCGTCTACTGGGGCGTGCCCGGCCAATATAAAGAGGGCCAGTTCGCCTGGAGCGTCGTCGGCCTGCCGCCGCTGGTGGCCGCCCATGACCGTATGGCCCAGGAACACGCGCAGGATCCATCGCGACCTGCGCCGCCGCAGATCGGCCTCTTCTACGACACCAGCACGCTGCGCTGGAACAGCTTCGACGGGCCAAACAAGAATCGCCAGATCGACCTGACCACGCCCGAGGGCCGCGAATGGTTCTATGTCACCATCCGCGACTTCTTCAGCCTGATCCCGCCGGCCAAGTGGGCGCGCATCGACGGGCGGCCGATCATCTTTCTCTATGCCGGCGAGTTCGCCAGGAAGATCGACGACAAGCTCTTCGATGACGCCCGCCGACGTTTCCAGGCCGACTTCGGCACCGACTTCTTTCTCGTGCGCCACTCCGACTGGCCGGGCAGGGCCGACGCCTGGTATCAGTGGGGCGGGGCGCTGAACCTGACCATCGGCGACGTGGTTGCCGGGCTGGGACCGGGCTACGACCACTCCGCGGTGCCCAACCGAACGCCGCTGGTAGTGGATCGCCAGGGCGGGCGGTTTTACGACCAGCAGTGGGAAAAACTGCTCCGCATGAACCCCCGGCGCCGGCCCTGGATCATCCACCTTGAGACCTGGAACGAGTGGCACGAGGGCACGGACATCGCCCGCTCGCGCAACTGGGGCGACCAGTACATCCAAGCCACGGCCCGATACGCCCGGCAGTTCAAACAGGGTATTCGACTCGAACCGAAGGGCGAATTCGTCAACGCCTCGCGCGTGCGCTGGTCCGGCGGGGCTGTGGCCGGCCTGACACTGCTGCCGCCGGCCGGCGATGGCTGCTGGGAGCAGGTGGAGGTGGACGGCGCACCGGCCATTGTCAGTACCCTGTGCGCAGGCGCCGCCGCACGGTACCTCTATTTCGATGTGGATGACGCTTACATGTACGACGAGATGGACCGGGCCGCCGAACTGACCGTCGTCTTCCGCGAGGACGACGGCTGTGAGAGCTTCACCATCGAGTACGACAACGAGGATCCCACCGCCGGCCCGGTGGGCGGCGCGTTCCGCGCAGGCCCCACCTTCAAAGTGGGCCAAACCGGCGTCTGGCGGACGGTCACCGTCCAACTGCCCCACGTGCGTTTTGCGAACCGCGCCAATCGCGCGGACTTTCGCCTGGCCATTCACGGCGGCCAGGGTCGGCTCACGGTCCGGGAAGTAATGGTGCGCCGCCTGCGCGGGGAGATCGTGAAGTAACGCAGAGAGAGCAGAGGAAAACGAACAAACCGCAGATGAACGCAGATAGACGCAGATGTTTGGGATTTATTCCTTATCTGCGTTCATCCGCGCGCATCTGCAGTTTCAGCTCTTATCGCCGCAGTTCGATCGGCGGCGCTACGAAGCATTTGGAGCAGCGCGGCTCGTACGCTTCCGATCCGCCGATCATGCTGGTGCCGGTGATCGGCGCGATCCGCTGCGTATGATCGGCCTCCCCCCCGCAGGCCGCGCATCTGCCCGTCATGTGCGTCACCCGGTCGGCCATCTTTTCGAGGTACGGCATCGGCCCGAACGGCTCGCCCCAGGAGTCGCGATCCAGGCCGGCCAACACCACGCTGCACCCGGCCTCCGCAAGTTGCCGGCACGTGTCCACCAGGTCGATGCCAAAGAACTGGGCCTCGTCGATCACCACCAGGCGGGCGTCACCGACCAGTCGCAAAATATGCTCTGCCGACGCGACCGGACGCGCCGTCGCTCGCCGACCGTTGTGGGTCACCAGTTCCTCATCGTGATAACGGTCATCGCAGGCATGTTTGAAGACGGCCACCGGGATCGATTCCGCGCGGGCGACGGCCAGCCACTCCAACAGGCGCTCCGTCTTGCCGCTGAACATCGGTCCGCAGATCAACTCGATCCGCCCGCGCCTTGTACTGCTACTTCCCGTCACGCCGGATGCTCCAAACCCCCCGCCGCTCCATCGGCCGAGGCCCATCCTGATTCGCCCCCCGCTCCCGCGAGGCCAAGGGGATATTCTCCACCGCTCCCATCATGTGCGAAACTATCGGACCAGGCAACTACGGCCCACCGCAGGCAAACACCCTGCCTGTGCGTAACCACGCCGCCGGCTGGTCAGACGGTTCCAAGCGCATGGATCGCAACATGTTGCGCGTGAGAACCCCATCCGGTCGCTGGCAGACAGCACGCCGATACAATCGATACAAACCGCATATCCTGCATGCGGCCACGTAAAGCCCGGAAAAGCCCACAGTTAGGAACGTCGCCGCACGAGCATCACCTCCCGACCGATCACGGCACACCGCCTGATTCATCAACGGGCGTACAGGCGTTTTCCGGAGGGTGAGAGAATGGAAGCTGTAGCTGGGATTGGAAGCATGCCGTGGGCCGGGGCCGGTGGTTGGGGGCAGGTCTGCGGAACGGCTAATGCCGCGCCGCTTCCCGCGACGGGCACGCTCGGAACGGAAACCGGCAGCGCCGTGAGCGCCTCGCAGTCAGCGCTGTCCGTCTCCTCGACCACTATGACGGCCACGAGCGAGTCCCTGGTCGCCACAGTCGGCGGCGCCGCCAGTAACGACGAACTCCTGGGCGCCGTCATCCTCATGCTGATCCTGGAGTATCTCAAGACCGACAACCAGCAGGAGAAGGAAGGCCTCCTGGCCCTGGCCGGGCTCCTGGCCCAGCAACGGCAGCAGGCCGGCGGCGCTACGTTGTTCTACAGCTCGTCGTCGCTGAGCATCGAATCGACCCAGATGGAGTTCGTCTCAACGGATCTCGCCATCAATGCGTATGCCGGCGGTACCGCCACCTCGCAGCAGGCTCCCGGCGTCGATCCGAGCGCCGGCGGGCTGGACGTGGTGGCCTGAATCATCTTTGAACGATCACCGGCAGATCTTCAGGAATGATCAACTCGGTAGTGCTCCCGGTCGGGCGACGCGCGACCCAGTGACCCTCCTCCTGGACGGCCACCAGCTCGCTGGTGAACTCGCCGAAGTCAACCCAATCATCGACTTCAATGAAATCCACCGGGGCGTTGCACGTCCGCCAGGCGCGGATCTTCTCTATGTCGAAGCCGTCGCCGACGGTAATCTTCGTGTAGCGCCCGCCCAGTGAGTCCAGCAGGTCGCGCACGGCGTAGACCATCTCGATGGTCACCCCCGGCCCGAAGCCGTACCGCTCCAGCGCCGCCTGGGCCGCGGCCCGGTCCCCGGCCTGCGAGAGAATGCGCATCTCCAGGGTTCGCGTGGGTTTCTCGTGCCCGCCCTGGTGCATCCGGTCGGGAGGCGTATCCAACCGCACGGACTCCAGTGCCGAACCGAATCGCCGAACCGCCTCGGTGAGCACGTCTCGCTCCCGCCCCTCGGCCCCGGCCCGTACCGTCAACGACGTATAGGAGCAGGCCCGGTGAAGAGCTTCGGCGGCCTCGACCCCTTCGCCGCCGTACATCACATCCAGCACGCGCGGCACGCTGCCGTATAATCCGAAAGACACCTGCGGACGCGAGCCCACGCGGATCTGATCGCCCCCTACCCCGAACCGCTCCAGGACCGCCGTCTGGCCGGCCTGCGTGTTGGTCCCGCGAGCTCCCCCCACCGCGGCCGCAATCGCAACGGGCCCGATGAGCTCCGGCGGGTAACGCCGGGCGCTGGTGTCGATGATGCGTATGGAATCGCCGGCCGCCTCCACCAGCTCAGCCATATTGGCCGCGGCCGCCGACAACGACAGGATCCCCCCGCAGAGCGTCTCCAGCGGTACCAGCTCGCCGAACGGCCCCTCCAGCACCAGCACGACCTCGCCGGCCGCAAAGCGTTCGCCATCCGCCTTCCCGCGCAGGGTCAACGGCCCGTTGCAGTGATCGTTCAGCAGATCCACGATATCCGCCACGCCGCACATCATCCCGCCACGCCGGCAGGTTATCGCGTAGCGCACCGGAAGATGCTCGTGCGGCGTCGCCGCCACCGTGTCGCTGCACTTGTTCAGGTAATCTTCGCTCAGATTGAATTTGGTCATATTCGAATCTTAACCGCCCACCCCGAAAAACGCAGCCTCTGTGCTGTTGAGCCAGGGGGTATCCCACCCACTTCATCATTTGACGAGCTCAGCCGTAAGAACCAGCCCATCGGTTCCGCCGTTTTCGTATATGTGAGCCGCCTGCCGGGTTCGACCAGGGCAGCACAGCTCCCAACAGACTGAGGACGCCCCGGCGTCCAGATCATGGTCGCGATGAAAACTGAAGCTCTCTCCAATCCCGGCCAGGAAGGCCACGGAGGGTCGATGGTGTCTCACCTGAGCGTTAGATCCGTTCTTCACGGCGCCGGTCTTTGCGCCGGCCTCGCCCTGACGGCGATCGCCGCGCCCCCCGACAACGTGGATGTCGTACGCTATCACCTCGGTCTCGGCGGCGCCTACGTCGCTCCGATTGAGGGCCCCCTGAGCTCCGCCTACCAGTACATCCACGGCAGCGATTCGACCCACCAGGTGTTCAACGTGCCCGTGACTCCCGTGATCCGGTGGAATGCCGTCGTCGAAACCACAGGCCCCAATAACGGGGTCGCCAACCTGGTCGTGAATCTTGAAGTGCACAGCGGCGCCCCCGACGGCCCCCTGGCCACTGACGCCACCTTCTCCGGTGATAGCGCCGACCTGCCGGCCAATTTCAGCGTCGGCATCTCAACCGTTCCCGGCTATGCGGCCCGCATCATCGATCCCGTCGCGCACGGCGGCCCCAACATGCGCTTCTGGAGTTACGGCACCGCCTCGGGTGGTAAACTCGAAGGCCTCGGTGCCGGATACGTGGACTGGAACAATCCCGCTGAGGTGCGCGCCGGCGTCGGACGCGCCATCCTGGCTAACGGCAGCCCCGGCCTGGGCCTGTCTCCTACCTTCGACGGTAAGCTCGACATCTCGCGCCTGCCGGCCGGCACCTACTATCTCGTCCTCACGCAGAGCCAGGGTGTCACCGTTTTCCGGGGCAACAAGGATCCCGCACAGCCCAACCGTGCCTTCGCCCGGCAAGCCGACGAGATTCCCAGCGCCAGCATTGGCTTTATCGTGGCCCACGACCCCGTGCCCGAAAATGATTCGGACCAGGACGGTGTCCCCGATTCTCTCGACAACTGCCCAGCCGTTGCCAACCCTGATCAGATGAACAGCGATGCGGATGCGCAAGGCAATGCATGCGACGACGACGATGACGATGACGGCGTGGCCGACGCTTTCGACAATTGCCCGTTGATCCCCAACCCGGACCAGACCGACACCGATCAGAACGGCGTCGGCGACGCCTGCGACACGGACAAGGATAGCGACGGCGTGCGAGACGGTGTGGATAACTGCCCAGTCATCGCCAACCCCGATCAGGCCGATGCCGACCAGGATGGCCGCGGCGATGCCTGTGATGGAGACGACGACAACGACGGCAAGCCTAATCCGTCCGACAACTGCCCCCTGACGCCCAACCCGGACCAGCGTGACACCGACGGAAATGGCATCGGCGATGCCTGTGACGACTCGACCGGGACCAACCCCGACAACGCCACGCCGCCGGGCGCAACCGATGAAGGCGGCTCGCAGAACAGCGGCAACGAAGGCGAACAGATTGGCGACGAGGAGGTCTTGTCCAACACTCCGCCGCCGCCTGAAGACCAAGGATCCGCGCATCCCAAGCCGGGGGCCTTCTGCGGGCTCGGCCTGGTTGAAGCCATCTTCCTCGCCGGGGTGGCTCTGCTGGTCTTCCCGCGCCGACGACGCGAAAAGCCCAACCGATAGAAGCAATGAAGCCCCGGCGGGGTTGTGGCCGCTACCGCACCACAACCCTGTCGGGGCTGGTATTGAACAGCTCTACTGGAGGCTCCTGTCCCGCTGCTTTGATGGGGTCCGCCGCTTACCAGCGTTCTCAGCGGTCCCGCCTCCCGCATCATCCCGCTGGTGCCGACTCTCCCAGTGGAGACGGCGCCCGGTTACCCGGTTATCGGTCCTGCTTTTGCGATTGGAAGCAGTCGCGGCAGAACACCGGCCGGCCTTCGACCGGGCGGAAAGGAACGGTCGTCTCACAACCACATGCCGCACAGGTGGCCGGGAAGAACTCACGACGCCCGCGCATGGGTTCGGAGGCGGAGAAGAACCGGCCGGCCCGGCCACGCCCCCCACCACCGGCACCACCCCGGGCTCCGCCTGAGCCACCGCCCGCGCCGCCGGCATCCTTGTTCCGGCGTTTGGCTCGGCAAGCGGGGCAGCGCTTCGGGTCATTCGTCAGACCCCGCTCCGCGTAGCGCGCCTGGTCGCCCGCGCTGTGCACAAACGGTTGGGCGCAGTCTACACAAGTGATTGTTTTGTCCTGAAAATCCATTACCGATTGCCTCCGAAGGGGCCTGACCACTGGACCACTCGCCGCAAGGGCCTGCAACACTGCGAGGATGCCGGACGGGCGGTAAGGGGAGAGAGAAGGGCGTCCGAACTTGCATACGGAATCGACCAGGCCTCAGCCCCGGACCCCGCGGATCCGGGTCATCTGCCCTCGCTGACACGAGGGGCACGTTAACCTATTGTTCGACGATACTGGATTCCTGATGGCAAGTCAAATATATAGCATAGCATGATTCGTAGCGCGCGTATGTCTGACGTTCCCGAAATTCACCGGCTGATCACCCATCATGCCGAGCTCAATCGCATGTTGTTCCGGTCGCATACCGACCTCTACGAGCACCTGCGTGACTTCTTCGTCTCCGTGGAGCCGGTCGAAGGTCAGGAGCGCGTAGTCGGCTGTGCGGCCCTCGAACTTGTCTGGCGCGACCTGGCCGAGATCAAGAGCCTGGCTGTAGATGAGGCGTGGCGCGGCCGCGGTATTGGTTCTCAGCTTGTCCGAGCCGCCATCGAGGAGGCCCGGCGCCTCGAACTGGCCCGCGTCTTTGCCCTGACCCGCGAACAGCATTTTTTCGAGCGCCTCGGCTTCACTGTCGTGCCTCGTGAAACCCTGCCGCACAAGGTATGGACCGATTGCGTCCGCTGCCCACTTCAGGAGAATTGTGACGAGATCGCGGTAGTATTAGGGCTTGCACCATGAAACATTCCAAGCACTCCAAGCAACGATATCAACTCATCCTGATGGCGACTGGTATGGCCGTGCTGGGGGCACTCCTCCTTTTCCTCAGTGTCCGCATTAAACCCGACTCCCCCCCTGCCCGCGAAGCGCGAACCCCGGCCACAGCCCCGGCCACCTCTCCGGCCGATTCGCCGACAGAGCGCCAAAAGAGCGTCGCCGCCATGAACATGAGCGGGATGCTTATGCTCTTCGGCCTGGTAGCTGTCGGCGTCAGCATCACCTGCATCGGTTTGCTCATCGTGGAGATTCGCCGCTCCCGCCCTGCCTGGATGACTCAGCAGCGCTTCCCGCGCCGCCGGTGAGACGCCAACCAGGGACCGGGGCAGTGCCGTGATGTGCCAACAGGAATGTCCGCCGGGCCGGACCATACGATTCGTGACACGCCGGCGGCGACTTCGCCGAACCCTTAGCGTCGAGCCGGCCCATTGAGCCCCGTTGCGTGCGGCAGGCCAGACCACCCAAGCGCAAGCCGGTAGATGCGGCCGGTGCATGCATTGGCAAACCCGGGCGCAGACCATACGCTATGGGGCCACGGGCCGTTTCGATTCTCCGGAAACCAAACGCGAGGGATATCGCATGTCATCACAACCAGACGTGAACCAGACCAGAATGGAATCCGACAGCATGGGCCAGATGCAGGTGCCGGGCTGGGCCTTGTGGGGAGCGCAGACGCAGCGGGCAGTAGAGAACTTCCCGATCAGCGGCTATCGCTTCCACCGCCGGTTTATCCGCGCAATGGGGCTGATCAAGCAGGCCGCGGCCGAGGTCAACCGGGAGCTGGGCTTACTGGATGCCAAGCTGGCCGGCTGGATCACCGCCGCCGCTCAGGAGGTAGTCGATGGCAAGCTGGATGACCATTTCGTGCTCGATATCTTCCAGACCGGCTCGGGCACCAGTACCAACATGAACACCAACGAGGTCATCAGCAACCGGGCCATTCAGCTCGCCGGCGGAAAGGTGGGAAGCCGCGACCCGGTCCATCCCAATGACCACGTCAATATGGGACAGTCCAGCAACGACGTCATTCCCACCGCCATGCATGTCGCGGTGGCGGAAGCGCTGCTCAAAGATCTCGTGCCCGCGCTCGAAGGACTGGCCCATGCGCTGGACGAAAAGAAACGTAAGTTCTGGGATATTATAAAGATAGGACGGACTCACCTCCAGGATGCCACGCCGATTCGCCTGGGCCAGGAGTTCAGCGGCTATGCTGCTCAGACCCGCATCAGCATCAACCGGGCCCGAAAGGCGGCGGCGGCTCTGCGCGAACTGCCCATCGGCGGAACTGCCGTCGGAACCGGAATCAACACTCACCCCGAATTCGGCAAGCGCGTGGCCGCCTGCCTGAGCCAGATCACGGGGATCGAGTTCGTGGAAGCCGCCGACCATTTCGAGGCCCAGGCCGCCAAAGATGGCATTGCGGAAGCCAGCGGCCTCATCCGCACCATCGCCATCAGCCTGACCAAGATCGCCAACGACATCCGTTGGCTGGCCAGCGGGCCGCGTTGCGGGAGCGGTGAAATTAAAATCCCCGCCACCCAGCCCGGCTCCAGCATCATGCCCGGCAAGGTCAACCCCGTGATGAGCGAGATGCTCATCCAGGTCTGCGCGCAAGTCATTGGAAATGATGCGGTTGTGACGATTGCCTGCCGGGACAGCATCTTTGAGCTCAACGTCATGATGCCGGTCATGGCTCGGGCCGTGCTGGAATCGATCCGATTGTTAACCCGCGGCGTACAAGTATTTACGGAGCGCTGCGTGGCCGGCATCGAGGCGGACGCCGAACGGTGTGCGCAGATGATCGAGCAGTCGTTGGCCATGTGTACGAGCCTGGCCCCAGAGATCGGCTACGACCAGGCGGCGGCAATCGCCAAAGAGGCCTATGCCACCGGGCGGACGGTTCGCGAGGTAGCGCAGGCCAAGGCGGTGTTGCCTGCCGAAAAACTCAATCAGGTCCTGGAACCGGCCAGTATGACCGCCCCGTCAGAGCGACGGATGCCCGTCTCGGCGTAGCATTCGGCCGTACCTGATGCTTAGATTTTTCAGCAGGGCCGATTTTCCAGCGTGGAGCTTCTCTGCACGCCGATATCATGAACATGGGCTACCAACCACCCTTGCCGACGGCGTCCGTCTCCCCCCGCAAGAAGCCCCGCGGCCGACGGATGGCGATCGTAACGCTTGTAATATCAGGATGTTACTTGTGGTCCGCCAGTTTTGCCCTCGACGGCGGAGACCGCTGGCGGCTGGGATGGGACGGCGTGCGCACCATTAATTCCGTTCGGTACCTTATGATCGCCATGATGCCCTGCCTTCCCCCTCCTGACGAGGGCCAACGCCCGGGCTTGAGTGGATTGCTGCCGTTAGGTCCGCGCCCGGCGGTCGAACCCCGCCCGGATCCCGCGCAAGTGGCCGCCTACAACCAGATGAAGCGTCAAATCGCGGCGGTAGAAGGGCTTACATACATTTGGGAACGCCTCATGTGGGGTCTCTGCGGCTTACTGGCAGCCGTGGCCCTGCTGTCCTGGGTAACGCCCTGGGGCCGCTTCTGGCACCTGCTGGCGGCGGCAGCGATCTTTCTCATGACCGCCGCGACCCTCGCCGGGGCCCGCTACCTGGACATTCCAGACGGCGGCGGATTCGGGATCTGGCCGTTGTCCGGCCCGACCTATGAGGCACTGATGGCCCGTTTGGGGCTTCCGACGGGCGGCGGCCTGGGAGCGCCGAACCTCCTGCTCCACGTCTACTTGATCATGGGGGGCATCTTCTCCGCGTACGGCTGGCTGCTGGTGATTATCTTCGCGCGCCGCCGACGCCCCGCCGTGAGCTCTGCCGAGACAACGCCCCCGCCGCAGAACTGAAAGCGCCGATATCTGGCGAACACGGGGGTTGTTGGCGTATCCTGATGCGGGGCCCGCGCCCCTGACGTCGCCCCCGGGGTGGGAGCGACATTGGAGATTTACAACCCATGTCCGTGATCAGCAACTCGTTTGGCATCGCGCTTCTGTCCATCGGCATCCTCTATACCGCCTACAAACTCTACGGCACTTTTCTAGCCCGTCGCGTGTTCGGCTTCAACGACCAGCAAACCACGCCGGCGGAAGAGGTGAACGATGGCATGGACTTCGTCCCCACGCGCAAAGAAATCCTCTTCGGACATCACTTTGCTTCCATCGCCGGCCTGGGGCCGATTCTCGGTCCGGCCATCGCCGTCTACTGGGGTTGGCTGCCGGCGCTGATTTGGGTGTTGGCCGGTTGCGTTTTGATCGGCGGCGTCCACGATCTGGCCGCCCTGCTGGCATCCATTCGTCACAAGGCCCGCAGCATCGGCGACGTCACCAACGAGATCATCGGGCCGCGCGCCCGGCTGTTGTTCCTGATCATCATCTTCTTCCTGCTTGCTCTGGCCATGGGCGTGTTTGCCATCAACATGGCTGAGCTGTTCAATGATCTGTCCCCCCAGGCCGTGGTCCCCACCTTTTCCCTGATCGTCATTGCCATGATCATCGGCGTGATGGTCTACCGCTTTCGTTGGCGCCTCTTACCCGTGACCATCCTCGGCGTGCTGTTGATGTTCGCCACGACTTACCTGGGGCTGTTTCTGCCTGTCCCCCTTTATCGCGCCTTTGTCACTGATCCCCAGGTGCAACAGATCATCACCACGACCGACGACCCCGATCTGCCCCAAGTTCACGGAATCCGGGCGACGCGCGCGGACAAGGCCGCCCGTTACTTCGAGACCCGTGCTGAAAAGGATTCGGCCTTCAAGCCCCTGGCCGAGAACGTGGCCACCGCGCGTCTGCGCAGTCAAAGCACGTGGGTCTATCTCCTGTTGGCCTACGCCCTCGCCGCATCGGTCCTGCCCGTCTGGCTCCTGCTGCAGCCGCGCGATTACATCAACTCGTTCCAGCTCTACATCGGCCTGCTGCTGCTGGTGCTGGGTCTCGCGGTCTGGCGTCCCCCCATCAACGCGCCCGCCATCGTCTCGCTGGAGACGGCCCGACAGGATGACGCACCGCCGGTGCTGCCCTTCATCTTCATTACCATCGCCTGCGGGGCGGTGAGCGGTTTTCACAACCTCGTCTCCAGCGGCACCACCGCCCGCCAGCTTCGTCGCGAAAGCGATGCCCAGATCATCGGGTATGGCGCCATGTTGACCGAAGGCCTGCTCGCCGTGCTGGTCATCCTGGCCTGCGTGGCCGGCCTCTCCCGCGAGGAATACACTCAGCAGTACTCCCACTGGGGCGGCCTGGGCGGCCGCGCGCTCGGGGCATTCCTCACCGGGTCCGGCAACGTCGTCGCTCAGCCCTTCATCGCCCTCCTTGGATCCGCATCCGCCGAGACTATCATCACCTTCTGCCGGAACCTCATCGCCGTTGTGGTCGTCAGCTTCGCCATGACCACCCTGGATTCCGCCACCCGTCTGCTCCGCTATAACGTCGAGGAGATCGCCCGCCTGGCCCGCTTCAAGCCGCTGCAAAATCGTTATCTCAGCAGCTTCGTGGCGGTCCTGGCCATCGGCTATTTCGCCCTCATGCGGATCGACGGCAAGCCGGCCGGCTTGACCCTCTGGCAGCTCTTCGGCACCAGCAACCAGTTGCTGGCCGTCCTGGGCCTGCTCGTGGCCACCGTCTATCTCTACAAGCTCGGCCGGCCCATCATCTACACCGCCCTGCCCATGCTGGTCATGATGGTCAGCGTGAGCTGGGCCATGGCCCTCAAGCTCGTCGAGTTCTACTCCGGCTGGCAAAAGAAGGGCGACGTGACCAATCTCTCCCTGCTCATCGTGGGCACCGTCCTTGCCATCATGTCGGTCTGGATGATTGTTGAGGCGGTCGGGGCCTTCACCCGGGCGCGCCGAAACCGCCTGACCGGTGCGGCCCCGCAGCCCGCGGAAGCGCTCACAACGTCCGAAAAATAAGCGTATTTTCACCATCCCGCGATGGTGCGTGTCCCTAATTTGCATTCATGTATTTGCATTGCGTCTTTCCCCATGAGCCGCGCCCGCGGCCTGCGCGCCCCTCTTCCCTGGCCCCTGCCCGCTTGTGGGTGTCCCCGGTTTCAATGCCGCGCCGCCCTTTTCTGCGTCGGGCGCCCCACCTCTTCAGCCGTGAGGGCGCGAAGATCCCAACGATCACCAGCGAAGCAACCAGCAACCAGGCAGGGACCTGTCCAGGTGTGCAACGGAAACCGTATCAGTGGGCCTCCCCTTCCAAGCCCAGCCGTTCCAGGATGCGGTCGAAGTCATCCAGCGAGAAGTAATGGATCAGGATCCGCCCCTTGCCCTTCCGGGCCGCTTCATGGATCTCCACCTTTGTGCCCAGGGCCCGGGTGAAGCTCTCTTCCAACCGGCGGATCTGGGCCCGCTTCGCGTCCGTCTTCTCAGAGCCGCGAGCCGCTTCCGAACGCGCCCGCAGCCGGTCGCGCACCAGCTTCTCTGTGGCCCGGACAGAAAGATCCTCTTCAATGACCCGCTTGGCCGCCTGCGTGATCTCACTGGGCGAGCGCAGCCCCAGCAGGCAGCGTGCGTGCCCCATGGCCAGTTTGCCTTCCGCCACCCACTGCTTCACATCTGAAGGTAAGTCTAATAATCTCAAATAGTTAGCAACGGTAGAGCGATCTTCGCCGAGCCGTTCTGCGACCTCCTCGGCGCTTAGCGCGAACTCATCGCAGTACCGCCGATAGGCGAGCGCCCGGTCGATCGCATTCAGATCCTCGCGGAAGATATTCTCGACCAGGGCCAGTTCCAGCACTTCGCGGTCGTCGGCCTCCCGGAGAACCACCGGAACTTCCTTCAAACCCGCCTGCTGGGCGGCCCGCCAGCGGCGCTCTCCGGCAATGATCTCATAGAGCTGCTCGCCGGTTTGACGCACGAGAATGGGCTGAATGACGCCGCTCTTGCGAATCGAGTCCGCCAGGGCTTTCAGGTGCTCCGGGGGCATATCTCGTCGCGGCTGGAAGGGATTAGGCCGCAATTGGCCCACCGGCACAGTGAAAGTGGCCCGCGGGGGAGCCTCGGGGGCGGCGGACGCTTGCGTCGTGGATTGTGGTTCAGGTAGGGCGTCGCCGACGGAGATAAGGGCTTTGAGGCCGCGTCCGAGGCGTTTTTGGGGCTGTTGCATGGGCACGTCTCCACGTAGTCGATTCACTGCAAGTGCGATTCTATGGACCCGGTCGGGCTAACGCAATTCCAGCATCAGGATTGGGCGGGGGGGG
>JAAXZI010000042.1 GCA_012719955.1 Phycisphaerae bacterium
CCAGCGGGTACAATATCATCTCCCAGAGTTCGCCTTCCATAGTGGGTCTCCTTTCATGCAAGAAAACAACCCAATGCTAGGCGAACTCTCTGTCTCAAATGCCCTTATCTCCCAGATGCAATTTGTTGTTCCAGAGGTGGGTTCACGATTTGGACAACCGATGAGGGTGTGGATGGCATCAACCGCAAGCCCGGCTAAAAGCCGAAGTGCATCTGAGGCTGGAGATGTGTTTGTCGCTCAGGGAATTGCCCGCGGCCCCGAGAGGGGCCCGGTGAGAGTAGCCACCAGTGAAGCGAAGCGGAACTGGTGGTTGCCTTCGCTCCACCCTTGGCTACTTTCTCGCCGCCCCTGCGGGGCGTGTGTCCACCTGAAGGTGGCGGTCTGTGGTGTGCTCAATGCCCTTTTTCTTATTTTGTCCGGTTGAAGCCGGCTTCAGCCGGCCCTGCCCACCATCACCGGTTTGGTTTCTCAGAAATCATCAAGCACCGGCCTGAAGCCGCTGGAAGCAGCGTGGCAGAGGCGCCGGCATTGCCCCAACCAGATCCGCAAACGTCATCAAGGGTGGGGGAGCGATTGCCAGGGGGCTTCGCAACAGTCGCTCCCCCGCTCTTGCAGCAGGCGATTCAAAGAATCAACTGCATCACGGCTCCTCACCGCCATCCCTCGCCCCTCGCCCCTCGGCCCTCGTCCCTCGGCGTTGGTCCCTCGCCCCTCGCGCGTGAAGCCGGACCGGGTTGTGCCCGGCTTCATCGCGGCTGCGTTAACCTTGGCGGCGAAAGCTTCATCCACTCAGCGGGATTAATCGGGTGAACGAGCGTTGAAGAATCCCGAAGTCATCCTGATCAACGTCCTCATCGCCATCGAGGTCCATAGCGGCGCAATTGCTCGGCGGTGGACCTGTCCCCGCGCCCGTCATGCAAGGCAAGAACAGATTCACGTCCGCTTTGTTGATGCACCCGTCGTTGTTGAAGTCCCCGGGGACGTGCACGTCCGTCGTTGTGAACATCCAGACATCCCCGGTGGTCGTGCCGAAGTCGCTCCTGGCGTCGATCCGCCAGTAATAAGTCGTACTATGCCAAAGCCGGCCGGGGTTGAACGTCACGCCCGTCTGGTTTCCCTTGAACTCTGCGCTTCCCGGCGAGGGGTTCGTCCCGAAATACACGTCGAAGCTGGTCGCGCCGCCGCCGTTGGACCAGCTTAGCGTTTCGGTCAATGACACTTCCGTGGCCAGGTGCGCCGGGTTCGGGTTAACCGGCTTGGCCGGTTGAATGGAAAACGACCAGCCTCCCCACACGCCCCAGGTATAGGACGATGACAGCGGCCGGAACTGGCACCACCGAATCTGCGTGGCCGGGGCCCACGTGTCCAGGCAGGCATATTGCTGATTCGGGCTGTCGGTATAGCCGACCACGGTCACGAAATGGTCCGTCGCGCCGTCTCCACTACTGTCCACGAGGAAAACCATCGGCCGGTTGTTGTCGATTTCGTTGGTCAGCACTGACCAGCTCAACCCGCTCCAGTAGTATTGCGTGCAGGAAGGGTTGTATCCGCTGTTCCGCATCTTCACGTAAGAGGTAAAGGCCGGCAAGATGCGATTGGACCAGCTCCAGCCGTAGAAGTTCCCGTCCCGGCTCCAGGAGGTATGCATGAAGTCGGCGATGCAGTCGTCCACGTGACAGCCGTCTGGATACGTCGCGGAGCTGTCCGGGATGACGCTCGGCTCTCCCGAATCCATGGGCAGCGAGTAATCCTCGTAGTGACGTTGTGTCCCGCTGCCGCGGACTCCGCTGCCCTGCGAGGCTATAGCCTGGTTGACGTTGACGGTCTGCGTGGATGCGTCCCCGGGAATCAAGTCGGAGAAGCCGTGGGTGTCGTAATACCCGATAACCATCCCCACCGCGGTCGGCCCACAGCCGTGCTGCCACGCGTACCCCGGCACGCCCGCGATGATGCGCGTGACTCCCTCGCCGTCGGGTCCATGGGGTCCGAACCAGACGCCCTTCGGCCCTGCTTCTGGCGGTGGTTCCGGACCGCTCCGGCTTTGCTGTGGAAGAACGGGCTGGCCGTAGCCCGGAATCGCCCACCAGACTGCAAGAACCAAAGCTGTTGCCGCAAAGCGCTTCACTTCCATGCCTCCCGTTGAAAACCACGCACAAAAGCAAGCAGAAGTGGCGTCAGAAAGCACCAGTCGGGATGTCAGAGCTGGCGCGAAACGAAAATTCGTCTCCAAGGCATCGCCGCTTCCGGCCCCGGCGAGCGCCGAACTGTCCGGCGCCCAAAGCCCCCAGATAGTCGCTGGCCCCTCCCGAGACCACTTCCCTATGTCCGAGTAGTCTACGGGATTCAGGCTGCGTTGCAAGTGATAGATGAAAAATTGTGTAAGATGCTGTATTCAGTGCGCCACTGACAGTAAGAGAAGGTAGTTAGTGTTTAATGCCTTTGGGTTCACGGCCGCGAAAGGGGGGATCGAACTGATCGGCCATGCCGCCTTGCCTTTCTGCTGGAGCCGGGGTCCTGAACCCCACTGAGACGGACAGGAGGCCAGCACTTCTGATGCCCGAAGGCAGGCGAGACGTCTGTTTCCCTTCAGCGGCGAGACGCCGGAGCCACGCTCATGCGGTTTATGCCGCATGGATGCCGTCTTATGTTGCTTCCATTCCCTTTATGCCACGCTGGCGGCTTCCATGGTCTTGTTCCGGCCGGCGTTCTTAGCGGCGTAGAGAGCCACGTCGGCCTCGTGGATGAGGGCCTCGGAGGAGCGGGCACGGGTGGTGCGCAGGCTGGCCACGCCGATGGAGAGGGTGGCGTCCACGCCCGGGGCGACCTCGGCTACCTGCACGGCGAAGCGACTGGTGATACGTTCGGCCAGGACCGAGGCCTGCGTGGCGGCCGTCTGGGGCAGCAGGAGAATGAACTCGTCTCCGCCGAAGCGGGCGGCCACGTCCGAGCTGCGCAGCTCCGCGGAGATGGACTCGGCCAGGGCGATGAGCACGCGGTCGCCGGTGCGATGGCCGTAACGGTCGTTGACGTGCTTGAAGTGGTCCACGTCGAACATCAGGCAGGTCAGGTCGGAGCCGTATCGCTCGGCGGCGGCGAACTCACGGGTGATGACCTCGCTGAAGTGGCGCCGGTTATAGAGGCCGGTGAGCGGGTCCCGGGCGGCCTGCTCCTCCAGGTCGCGGGTGCGCTGGGCGACGCGGCGTTCCAGCTCGGCGTTCAGTTCGAGCAAGGCGCCCTGCGTGCGGGCGACCTGGTCGGCCATGTAGTTGAATGAACGGGCCAGTTCGCCGATTTCGTCGTCCGAGGTGATGGGGGTGCGGGCGTCCAGCGAGCCGTTGGCCAGGGCGTGGGCGGTGCCGGCCAGCTGGCGCAGCGGAGCCACCACACGGCGGGTGGCCAGCAAGCTGCATGGAACGATCAGCAGGAGAATTCCGAAGGCCGTATGCACCAGTTGGCTGGCCATGCGCCGAAGCTTGGCCCTGGCCGCGGTGATGTCGGTGCCGAACCGCAGAAAGCCGACCGCCCGATCGGTCTGCACCGGGGCGTCTATGGTCGAGCCATTGGCCCAAACGGGCACGACTATGTCAATATAGCTGATGCCGGTGGCCGGATGACGGTCGAACCGGGGTTGATCCAGGACCTTGGGCACGAAGCGGCCGGCTTCTTCCTGGCCGGCGGAATGGTCCGTGGCGCTCAGCAGCCCCTCGGACGCCTCGGCCGAGGCCAGGATGGTTCCTTCGCGATCGGTGAAAACGGCATAGGCCACGCCGTGCATCTGGACCAGGGACTCGGCCGCCGACTGCAATGCCTCGCGGTTATGTTTGGCCACTTCCTTGTGTTCGCTGGCGGCCAGGGAGACGGCCCACTGGCGGGCCCGGTGGCACTCGTTCTCCAGCAGGGCGTTCCGCGCGAGGTGCAGGCTCAGGGTCACGCCGGTCACGCTGACCAGCAGGCACAGCAGCACCACCAGGAGCGAAGCCTTGAACTGAAGGCTCAGCAACCCGTGCGACTTGAGCACGTGACGCCACTTGGAGCCGGTAAATAGGAGTAGGTCGGCCATTCGCAGTTCTCTCGCGACGGTCTGTCTATCAAGAACCTACGATTGCCTAGCCGGCCGGGGCAAAGCCGGAAAGCCGGTTTCCGCACGGCGGCGCCGTCAATTTCCGGGGGCGTCGCGATTGACCTTTCTATCGGGCGATAAAGGTCGCTTCTGAATCAACGGTTGAGGTTGGGACCGGCCAAAGGCGGGGCTATGCTTTAATTCCAGGGCCGGTCGGGGACTGGTTATCGGGCATGGGGTAAATGCCCCTTTTCAGGCCGTCTTGACCGGACCGGCGTAAGCTTTTATCGTCAGGGGTTCGAATGTAGCCGGCGCGGGTTTGTCTTCCCGGCAAAACATAACAGGCGTTCTTGCACCATCAGGAGAAGTCGCAATGGCGGTACGTATTGGTATCAATGGTTTTGGTCGCATTGGCCGGCTTGTCTTTCGCGCGGCCATGACGGATCAGGACCTGGAATTTGTGGGGATCAACGATCTGGTTCCGCCCGATAACCTGGCTTACCTGCTCAAGTACGATTCGACGCACGGACGTGCCAAGGCGGACGTGGCCGCCAACGAGCAGGGCATCCTGGTCAACGGCAAGCTGGTCAAGTGCTTCTCGGTAAGAGATCCGGCCGAACTGCCGTGGAAGGATCTCAATGTGGATTACGTGGTTGAGTCCACCGGCCTGTTCACCGCCCGGGAAGGCGCCACCAAGCACCTGACCGCCGGGGCCAAGCGCGTGATCATCTCCGCGCCGGCCAAGGACAAGGACATCCCGACGTTCGTGATGGGCGTCAACCATGAGAAGTACAATCCGGCCACGGACAAGATCGTGTCCAACGCGAGCTGCACGACTAACTGCCTGGCCCCCATCGTCAAGGTGGTGCTCGACAATTTCGGTATTGTCGAGGGCTTGATGACGACGGTGCACGCGATGACGGCCACCCAGCCGACCGTGGACGGCCCGAGTAAGAAGGATTGGCGCGGCGGTCGCGGCGCGGCCCAGAACATCATTCCGGCCTCGACGGGCGCGGCCAAGGCGGTCGGCCTGTGCATTCCCGAGGTCCAGGGCAAGCTGACCGGCATGGCTTTCCGCATTCCGACGCCGGACGTGTCGGTGGTGGATCTGACCGTGCGGACCGAGAAGGCCACCTCCATGCAGGAAATCAACGCGGCCATGAAGAAGGCCTCGGAGACGACCATGAAGGGCTTCCTGGGCTACACCGAAGACCAGGTGGTCAGCAGCGATTTCGTGAGCTGCCCGCTGTCGAGCATCTACGACGCCCAGGCCGGCATCGGCTTGAACCCGAACTTCTTCAAGCTGGTGAGCTGGTATGATAACGAGTGGGGCTACTCGAACCGGGTTGTGGACCTGATCAAGCACATGGCCCGCAAGGACGGACTGCTGTAAGAGCATCCGACCGGTAAGCAGGTGCGCTCTCGAGTGACGACTACGGAACCTCCCGTTCGACAAGGGCGGCGGATCTCGTTGTTCAGCTCGAAAACGTTCAGGTTTCTGAGATTTCCCAGCGGCTTGGCCCCATGTTTCAACTCGATCCTCGAATGCAGTTCGAGTCGACCATGGGGACAAGCCGCTCTATCGTTCTAATGGCAGAGGAACCGTTCACAATCGGGCTGTTTTCGCCCGGCAACATGACCGGGCGCGATGGTGAACGGTCCGGCGCGCGATGAGTGTGCCACGGCTCTTGAGCCGTGCCTGGGCGGCGTGAAGATCCGCACTGCTCAAGAGCAGTGGCACACACCGTGTGGGGGCGTGCCCCACGGCGTGTCGCAAGTCGCGCACGGTCGTATTAGAGGCAGCTTCGCTACTAAGAGGGAGTTACGCATTATGGCCAAGAAAAGCATCGCAAACGTGGACCTGAAAGGTAAACGGGTCCTGATTCGCGTGGACTTCAACGTTCCGCAGGACGACAAGGGCGCGATCACCGACGACCGCCGCATCCGCATGGCCCTGCCGACCATTCAGCACGTGCTCAACAACGGCGGACGGGTGATCCTGATGAGCCACCTGGGCCGGCCGGAGGGCAAGGATCGCAACGCGGATGCACGCTTCACCATCGAGCCGGCCGCCAAGCGCCTCGGTGAGCTCCTGGGCAAGCCGGTCAAGTTCTCCCCCGAGGCGGTGGGGCCGGTGGCGGAGAAGGCCGTCGCGGAACTGAAGGACGGCGAAGTGCTGATGCTCGAAAACGTGCGCTTCTACGAGGCCGAGCAGATCAAGGACAAGAACGCGAAGAACGACCCGGCGCTCAAGGAGAAGAAGGAAAGCTTCGCCCGGCAGCTTGCGGCCTTCGGCGACGTGTACGTGAACGACGCGTTCGGCACCTGCCACCGGGACAATGCCAGCATGTTGACCGTGCCCCAGCAGATGACCGGCAAGCCCAAGGTAGTCGGCTTCCTGGTGGAAAAGGAGCTCAAGTACCTGGGCGACGCGCTGAACAACCCCCAGCGGCCGTTCGTGGCCATCCTGGGCGGCAAGAAGGTGTCGGACAAGATCGCGGTGATCGAGGCCCTGCTCAAGAAGTGCGATACGGTGCTGATCGGCGGGGCGATGCAGTACACCTTCATGTTGGCGCGTGGCCTGAAGGCCGGCCAGAGCCTGGTCGAGCCGGACAAGGTTGACGAGGCCAAGCGGCTTCTGCAGCTTGGTGGCGACAAGCTCAAGCTGCCGGTGGACGTGGTTTGCGCGAAGGAGCTCAAGCCGGGCATTGCCACCACGACGGTCGAAGGCGATATCCCCGACGACCTGAGCGGGTTCGACATCGGGCCCAAGACGGTCGAGGAATACAAGAAGATCATCGCCGGGGCGAAGACGGTGGCCTGGAACGGCCCGATGGGCGTGTTCGAGACGCCGCCGTTCGACAAGGGCACCTACGCCATCGCCCAGGCCCTGGTCGAGGCCACCGCCCGGGGGGCCATCACCGTCATTGGCGGCGGCGACAGCGCGGCGGCCATCGAGAAGGCCGGCCTCTCTGAGAAGGTCTCCCACGTGAGCACCGGCGGCGGCGCCAGCCTGGAGTTCATGGAAGGCAAGCCCTTCAAGGCGGTCGAGATCCTCGACGAGGCATAAGCCCGTTGTCATCGTGGACAGGGTGGCCCAGGTTCTCTGAACCTGGGCTCACGATTTCGAAGCCCGCGGACGCGGCTGATACGGAAATTGGTTGAGCGTCCGAGGAAAAGGAATCGTGAACCCGCCTCAAAGGACGTGTGTGAAAAACGGCAGCCTACTCTGGGGGCGGGCGTCTCGCCCGTCTTGGAGGGCATCAGGATCGCCAGACGGGCGAGACGCCCGCCCCAGAGGCGGCACTGCCAGTTCTGACGCATACTCTGGAAGAGGTGGGCCATCCGCCGGAAAGCGGTTGGTTCAAATGGCTCAAAGCAACTGGCGTCTTTCAGAACCTCGAATTCGCATTGCCCCCTCGCTGCTGGCGGCCGACTTTAGCCGGTTGGCTGACGAAGTGGCCCGGATCGAGGCCGGCGGGGCCGAGATCCTGCATCTGGATGTCATGGACGGCCACTTCGTGCCCAACATCAGCTTTGGCATCCCGGTGATCGAGAAGCTCCGGCCGCGCTCCCGGCTGTTTTTTGACACCCACCTGATGATCACGGACCCGGCCCGGTACGCGGAGGCCTTTGTGAAGGCCGGCAGCGATCACCTCACCTTCCACATCGAGGTGACGTCCACCCCGGAGACCATCGCCGATCAGATTCACGCCCTGGGGGCCAGTGCGGGCATCAGCCTGAACCCCGGGACCCCGGTGGCCGCCATCCGGAAGGCCCTGCCCGCAGTGGACATGGTGCTGGTGATGAGTGTCTGGCCGGGATTCGGCGGACAGAAGTTCATTCCATCGGGTCTTGAGAAGCTGGTCGAACTCAGGCCGCTCCTGCGTCCGGACCAGCGGCTGGAGATCGATGGGGGCATCGGGCCTGACACGGTCGGCGCGGTGGCGGCCGCCGGCGCGGACACCCTGGTGGCCGGTTCGGCGGTTTTTGGCCGGCCAGACCCGGCAGCAGCGGTTCGCGAGCTGGAGGGGCTGGCCCGCGAGGCCGCTGGTCGCTCTTCCCAGGTTTAAGCGGCCACGGGGTGATTTCCTTAAAGTGGGCGATCGGAGGCGGAAGGCCGGGAGCGGGTGGTCGCAGGTCGGCGTATGCATATATAGACGTAATCTCGCCAGCGAGCCCATGGGGTGGGGGGGCTTGCTTGACCAGACTCTCTGTTTCCACCTAGAATGGCCGAGCCATGCGGCCGCGGAGTCGTCTTCCGCGCGGAAAGTCTGACAGGAGAGACTGCGAGCCCACGCCCGTGGTACTCGGTGCTGACGGATCCAGCTACAGCAAGAGTACAGGAAACACAGCAAAAGGACGTGATTCGGATGACACGTAATCCTCGGAGCACCCGCTTCGGCCTACCGCTGGTCGGTATGTGTATCCTCAGCCTTCCTTTGACCTTGGGTCAGATGTGCTCCGGAGGCGGGCTTCTGCCGGTTGTTCCCAAACCGGCGGGGTCCGATCCCAGCGCGGGAGGCAGTCCGACGTTCCAGTTCCTGCAGCCGCTGACGGACGTCTCCGCAGAGGTGGGGGATACGCTGCTCATTACCTGGATCGACAGCGATCCCGACAGCAATGCGGCCATCACGCTGCTGGTCGACCCGGACAATATCTTCGGGAATGGCAACGAGCGGGTCATCCTGCCGCTGGTCATGGAAGATGATCCTGCCAACTCTTTCCTGCTGGATACCTCGTCGCTTCCAGAGGCCACCTATCGCATTGTGGCTCGCGTGAATGACAACGAGCACCCGGAACTGATCGTGGTTGCCCCGGGCCGGCTGGTGCTCTTTGGCGCCGGGCTTCTTCCGGGGAATATCTCCCCGATCATCACCATGACGGATCCGGATACAAATGTGGCCGTGGCCCAGGGCGAGACCACGCAACTCGCCTATTGCGGTCGGGACCCTGACGACGGCCCCAATGGGATTATTCCGGATATCGTGATCCTGCTCGATACGGACCAGGATCCGACCAACGATCTGCTCCTGGCCGGGCCGGAAGGCGAGGACGAATTGCTGGCGGTTTGTTCGCCGGGCGGGTTCCCGCGGTTGGTCAAGGGCGTTTACGTGCTGGGTTGCGCGAAGGATGACGACTGCGCCGGCGTAAACAATCCGACGGGTTTCCCGCTGACGGTGGATGTCAGCCAGATCCCGCCACGGATCGATGGCGAGCCGTACTGGCCGCGGGTGACCATGTGGGATCACAACAGTCCGCCGGTGCATTCTTATTCGAGAGGCAACATCAGCATCACCGCGCTGGGTGCGGGAACCATCGATCTGGCCCAGGTCGGCCGGACCATCAGCGGCGCGAAATTCTACGGTTTTGACGCGGGCGGCCTGACGGGCTGGCGTGCCACGGGCGTGGGAGACCTGGATGGCGATGGCGCCGACGACATGGTCATCGTGAGCCGCTTCGGTCGCCCATTCGAGACCGGCAACGTGGGATCGGCCCACGTCATCATGGGACGCCCGGGCGCGAAGTTCGGCAGCGAGATTTCGCTCAACAGCATTGGGACCCTGTACCGCGGCTCCATGCTGTACATGCCGGGAACCACCGGAACCGAAGGGATCGCTTCCGTCTGTCGGGTATCGGACGTCGACGGTGATGGGCTTCCTGAGATCGCGTTTGGATTGCCTTACGTCGAACGGTTCTGGGATAACCTGCAGGACGATATGCATCACTGTTCGTGCCCGGACCCGAGCAGTACAGAGGTGGAGGTGCATTGCTACGGCGACCGGTACCCCAATCGGTTCTCGGGGGAGCCAGGCGTATGCACGGACAGCGACGCGCTTCAAGACCGCGACGGGCATTGCGGATCGGGCGGTTGCCGGGAGCTATTCGCTCCGTATGTCTGCTCGAACGATCTCGACCCGGGGGAGGCGACCCCAATCAACGGCGGTTACGTCGTTCTGGTCAGCAGCCGTAATGAGCTGGGCACCCTTTCGAGCAACGTGTTCTCATTGGGCGCCATGGGCCAAAGCCGTAGCGGCGGTGGCCCCTTCGGTGCCCGCTGGCGCGGCCCCTGGAACGATCTGCCGGATAACAGCCAGACGATTCGCCCCTTTGCGATTATCCCCGACAATCGTTTCGGAGAGACGGTCAACAGCATGCCGGTGATGACCGACGCTTCTCTGGATAGCCCCGCCGGATATGGACGGCGGTTGCTGATCTCCTCACCGCTGGCCTATCGCGGTCGTGGGCTGGTCATCCTGGATCGGGGTGGTGACTGGACCCGGATAAACGGGGACGGTGCCCAGTCCTTCCCGTGGTACGCGGCATCGGGTGACTGTTCCACTGGCATCGGTCGCCCCCTGGTCTACCCCGCGAGCTCCTGGATCGTTGGCGCCGCGGTGGGCGATCACCTGGGATACGCCGCCGGCGCGGGCGATTTCAATCTGGACGGCAACCATGACATTCTCATGGGAGCACCCGATGCGGAACGCAACGGGCTTCCGCAGATTGGTATTGTTTACGTGTTGTTCGGCCGGCCGGACTTCCCCCCGAATGAGCTGGATCTGCAGACCACCAATCCACCCAGAATGGAAATCCGCGGCACGAATCCCGGCGATCGGTTCGGCCTGATGCAGACCGTGGTGGGGGATGTGAACCAGGACGGTGTGCCGGATATCGGCTTTGGTTCCCCGTATGCCGACGGGCCTAATGGCGCGGATGCGGGCTTCATCGGCGTGATCTTCGGCGGACGGCGTCTGACCGGCGAAAACATCTTCACCGTCAACCAGGTTGGTACCCCCCAGTTGCCCGGATTTAAGATCTTCGGGACGCAGCCCGGCGGACATGCCGGGGCCGTGGTCGGCAATGCCGGCGACTTCAACGGGGATGGCATCGATGACCTGTTGGTCAATGCTCCCAATGAGATCCGATTGGTCAACGGTCTGAATCGTCGTGGCGTCGGGTACGTGATCTTCGGCGGCCCGCACCTGGCGGGCGGGACTTTCTTCCTCTCGCAGGTGGGCACCCCCGATTTGCCGGGCGTGGTGATTGTCAGCCCGTACCCCGTTGGGGGGGCCGAAGAGGCGCCGCTTGACTGGATTGCTTCGGCCGGCGACGTCAACGGCGATGGGTTCACCGATCTTCTGGTGGGCGTGAGCCAGGCCGACTTCATTAACCCCCTTGAGCCCTCGCAGCGTCGTCCGGATGCCGGTGAGGCGTACCTGATTTACGGCAACAATACCGGCACGAACCGCTTGAACCGGTAAGCGGTGACGCCCATGGATAATGAGCCGGGACGAGAGATGGCCAGCCGTCTCTCGTCCCCTTTGCATGCGCGCTTGACAGGCGTGGCGGCCCGGTCAATACTATGAATAGACGGTGTATTCCGTCCGGCCTGAAGGGGTCGGTCGCGGACGCATCCATTCATGCCTCATAGTGCCTCAGGGATCGCGACGTTGCCGATGCGATTTTCAGAAGCCGTCCCGCCAAACGACGCTGTGTTGGTTGTCGTACCACCAGTAGACGACTGACGTGCGAGTTACAGGCAGTCTGTGAGCCCACGACCCGTGCCAGGGGCCGCGAGAGCTACTAAAGGAGCCACCAATGGCGACGAATAGACCGGTCTGGGGTATCGACCTGGGGCAGAACGCCCTGAAGGCCATTCGCCTGCGTCCGGCCGGCGACATGGTCGAAGCCGTCGAGTACGCTTACATCGAGCATGCCCGGATCCTGTCCTCGCAGCAGGATCCCGCCGCGCGAGCCGGCATGATCGCGGAGACGATGAAGAAGTTCCTGGACGGCCATAACCTGTCCAAGGAACAGATCGTCGTGGCCGTTCCCGGCCAGCACACCCTGGCCAAGTTTGTGAAACTCCCCCCGGCCGACAAGAAGAAGGTTCCCGACATCGTCAAGTACGAAGCCCAGCAGCAGATTCCCTTCGACATGGAGGAAGTGATCTGGGACTATCAGATCTTCTCGCATTCGGCGGAGGGGGCCGAGGTCGGCATCTTCGCCATGCGCCGCGAGGTTCTTCGGGATCACCTCCGGTTCCTGTCCGATTTGAACCTGGAGCCGCTGGCGGTGCAGTCGGCCCCGCTGGCGTTGTACAGCGCCCTCAAGTTTGACGGCATCATCGGCGACGAGGCCACCGCGGTGCTGGACATCGGGGCGCAGAACAGCGACCTGATCATCTGTACCGGGGATAGCCTCTGGACCCGTAACATCCCCATCGGCGGCAATCACTTCACGGAAGCCCTGGTTAAGACTTTTAAGCTGTCGTTCAACAAGGCGGAGAATCTCAAGCGCACGGCGGCCAGCAGCAAGTACGCGCGCCAGATTTTCCAGGCGATGCGGCCGGTGTTCGCCGACCTGGTGGCGGAGGTCCAACGTTCCATCGGGTTCTTCACCGGCTCACACCGTGGGGTGAAACTGGCCCGGGTGATTGCGATGGGCAATGCCTTCCAGTTGCCGGGCATGGTGAAGTTCATTCAGCAGAATCTGGGGATGGACGTGGTGCGTCCGAACAGTTTCAGCAGGCTGTCGGCCAGCGAGGTCCCCAATGCCCCGGATCTGCTGAAGCAGCTCGGCTCGTTCGGGGTGGCTTACGGCCTGGCCCTTCAGGGCCTGGGCAAGTCTCAGATCACCAGCAACCTGCTCCCGCCGGACATCGCCAAGCAGATTGTCTGGCGGAAGAAAACGCCGTGGTTCTACGGGGCGGCGGCGTGCCTGGTGCTGGCCTCGGGGCTGGTGTGGAGTCGCACCCTGATGGACGCCAGCGCGATTGCGGCGGTGCGAGAGGACCCCGCCGCCACCAGCCCGCCCTCCTTCCCGATCGAGGAGAAAGAGTTTAACGGCGTCAAGGTGCCCGAGCCGGCGGAGGCTGCGCTCAACATTCTTGAAAGGGGTCCTTCGACCACCAACGAGCTGGGCTACGCCAACGCGGTGGTCGCCGCCAGCCAGCACCTGTCCCAGGTCGAGCAGCAACTGCGCTCCCTGAACGACAACGAGGCGCGCAAGGTCAAGGACATTGCGGACCTGGAGACCTACAAGGCGGTCTGGCCAAAGCTGCTGCACATGATCCACTCGGCTCTGCCGCAGGACGAGTTGACCAGGGCGATGGCGGAGGGGCCGGAGCAGTACCTGGCGGCCATCGCCAAGGAGCCGTTCCGCGACCGCAGGAAGCGCAGGGTGATCACCATCGACAGGATGTACGCCAAGTATTCCGACGATGTGATGTCGCTGTTTAACGTCTCGGTGGGCAAAGGACCTGCCCCCGGGATGGCCGGTCAACCCGGCGCGACGGATACATCGAGTGGTCCGCCGCTGCCCGGTTTTGTTATCACCATTGAGGGACGCACGCCCAACGAGGGGGCGTTTGCGTTCGTGGACAGCACCTTGGTTGCCCGGCTCAACCAGATGGGCCCCAAGAAGGAGGCCAAGCCCGGCGGAAATGACGCCGGCGCGGCCCAGGATCTGGACTCCAAAATCTATTTCGATCGCGTGCGTCTGCTCAATTGCCAGCCGGCGTCTTTCGGAAACGTCGCCGGGCATGTGGGGATCACTCCTCCGTGGGGAGGGGGCGGTATGGCTGCCGCCGCGCAGGTCGACGATAGCAAGGACCCGGTCACGGGCGAATCGATGAAGACCGATCATGTGTTCGAGATCAAGTTCGTGGCCGTGCTGAGTGACAAGTCGATTTCGTCGGCGCCACCGGCCGCCCCGGCTGACCCCGACCTGGGGTTTTGAATAAGGAACTGACACATGCAGTGGATCAAAGCCCATCTCAACGTGGTGATCGCCGGCACGGTGAGCCTGCTGGCGCTGGTGGGGCTCATATTGGGAGTGTTGCTTCCCGATGTGGCCGCGCCGCTGAACCAGGATGCGTCCCTGCTCAGTTCGCTGCAGAACCCCCAGGGCGCTCCCCGTGGGGCCCTGGAGCAGTTGCGGAATCAGCAATTGGAGCATCGGGAGAAGCTGGCCAAAGAGCTTCAGAAATACGCGGAGCAGGGCAACCACGAGCCGTTGCCGGCGACGAAGGATCTCTTCCCCAAAGAGAATCCCAGTGCCCAGAGCGCGCCTTTCGAGTTTAAGCGGGAGTTTGATGCCGCTCAGAAGGCGCTGCTGGCCATGCTCAAAGCCCAGGGGCCGCCAACGGAAGCGGAGATCGCCGCTGAGGCCGACAACATCATACGTCGGCATGCCCAGGCCCAGTTGGAAAAGAGCAACCCCGCGGAGCGGCCCAAAGCGGTCGGCAACGTGGTTGTGCCGGGCGTCATGGGCGGGGCCGGCTTGATGCCCGCCACGCCCGGCGGCACCCCCACTGCGCTTCCTCAGCTCAGCGCCAATCCCACCGCGGAAGAACGCGTTCAGAAGGTGCCCGCGGCCCGCGCGGCGGTGAACAAGGCCCGCAGGCTGTGGTGCTACGCGACGCAGGCCAATCTGGATCAGCGGCCGGCGATTACGGAAGTGCCGCGGCCGACTCTTGAGGACATGTGGTATGCCCAGATGTCACTCTGGGTCCAGCAGGACATCCTGGGAGCGCTGCACCGGGTCAATGAGAAACGGGCGGCGGAATTGGCGGAGAAGGACCGCTGGGTGGGCAACATGCCCTTTAAGCGCTTGCTGGCTTTTATCGTCGGGGGATACGTGCCCAAGGTAGAGCCGACCATGCCCGGCCGGGGGGCCCCGTCGAATCCGAATCAGGATGCCTTCAGCGGGCCGCCGCCAATGGACAGCTCGGTGGTGATGTCCAAACACGGGACGACTGACACCGTGGACGTGGTGCAGTTCACCATCGAGATGATCGTTGAGGCCCAATCGCTGCCGGTGATCATCAATGAGATCTCCAACTGCGGGTTCTACACCGTGCTCCAGGTGAGCTACGAGGCGGTGCCGCCGAACCTGGAGCTGGTGGATTACATTTACGGCTCGAAGCCGGTGATCAAGGTATGGATGCTGGTCGAGGGCTCCTTCCTTCGGACCAACAAGAAATACGAGGCCCTCATGCCTGACACCGTGAAGGAGGCCATTAAGCTGGGGCGCCCGGTGGGCGGCGGCGGGGCTCCGGGTTCTATTGCCCCGACTCCCATGATGCGCGGCGGCGGCGGTCGCAGAGGCGTGGATGAATTCGCGCCGTGACGGCAGACTGATGATGACTCACTCCCAGGAGAGCGAGCTATGGCCAAACAAAACGTGACATTCATTGAGCGGCACGCTGAGAAGTTTGCGCTGGGCGTCGCCGGTGCGATCCTCCTGGGCACTATTGCCCTGTACGGGATTAGCAGCCCCAACCGGGTGGAGATCGGTGGCGAACAGGTGGGGCCGAAGGAGTTCTACGCCAGGCTGAAAGAGCAGGCTGAATCCGCGCGCAACAGGATGCGCAGCAAGAGTGTGTCCCCGCCGGAATTGCCGCTCCTGGCGGATAAGCGAGGGGGCAGGAGCAACGTGCCCCTGGACGGCATGTGGGGGGTCGTGCCGCCGCATCCCGCTGTGCCCATGACCGAGGGCGACGGGGGGATGGGCGAGCGCGTTCTGGCCGAGATTCTGCCCCCCCAGGCGTTGACTGTTCTCACCGGCCGGGGCCACGCTCCGCTGCCCCCTCAGCAGGTCATTGAGGTTGGCGCGGGGGCAGTCGCCCCTCCCAACAGCGTGGCCATTCCGAGGGATTATCACTGGGCTCTGCTGGTAGCGGCCGTGGACCGCAAGGCCCAGAAGGCGGAATTCGCGAAAGCCAGGTATGACGAGGTCTGGCAGCAGCTCATCGTGGCCCGGGTGGACGTCGAGCGGCGTCAGCTTGAGCCGGACGGGACGTGGTCTGAGCCGGTGCTCGTACGCGGGTACTCCGAGCGGTTCCTGACCGGGCGGACAGAGATTCGCCCGGAGATGGTTGAAAACCAACTGGTCTTTGCCGAGACGGAGCACGCTTATGTGAAACAGTACCGGGCCCAGTTGTACTCGGCGGCCGCCCAGGATGAGATTCTCCGGCCGGCGTTCCAGCCCTTCCTGGAAAAACCGCTGGCTTGGCAGCCCCCGCAGACGCTGCCGGGATTTGAGTTCAAGCTGGCGGAATATGGTATTGCCTTCCCCGTCGAGGGTGGGGGGCGACCGAAGCCGGGTAATCGGCCGAACGCGCCCCAGGGGGGCGGTGCTCCGGGTGGCTTTGACCCGGAGGCGAGAAAACGTGCTCGGGAGCTGCAGGACCAGGCCGATAAGGCCTTTCAGAAAGGAGATCTCCTGAAGGCGGCCGAACTGCTTGAGCAGATTGTCGCGGACAATAGTCTGCCGGAAAAGGAACGCAAGACGGCCGAAGAGCTGCTCACAAAACATCAGGCCGAGATCCTCGTGGCCAGGACCCGCCTGGAAGATCAACAGAAGCGGGACCAGGCCCTGGGCATCGTCAAGCTGGGCGAAGATCAGGAGCCTCTGTGGGTTACTGACATCACCGTGGAACCCGGCAGGACCTATCAATACCGCATTCGGCTGGCGGCCTTCAACGAACTCGCGGGCAAGCTGAGTCTGCTCAAGGATCCGAAGGACGCCGAGCGCGTCATCATCGACGGCAAGTGGTCCGACTGGTCCGAGCCGGTCACTATTTACCCGGCGGTGCACGTGTTCTTTGTCGGTGCCTCGGACGGCTCAAAGGCCCGTCTGACGGTTTCGCAGTGGATCAGAGGCGAGTGGCGCGACGGCAGCAGCGATCTTGAAGTGGGTCAGCCGCTGATGTTCACCAAGGGCCGTGACACCTTCAAATATGACGGCACGGGGAGCCCGGGCGACGGCCCGGCGGCCATCATTGCCGGCATCGAAAATGGGCGGCAATTCCGCCCCCGCGGCCGAACCGCGCTGGAAGCGCCTGTACGCACGGATGTGTTGACGCTGGTGAACGTCGCGGGCCAGATCGAAGAGCGCGTGGCCGAGGAAGACAAGTATCTGCTTCGCGATCATCGCGACCGGGTCAGTCAGGAGAAGCGACTTCTGGCTTCCGAACTCGCCCAGCCGATCTCGACTCCGGCTCGCGCAGGTTTGAACGCACCTGCCCCGGTGCCTCTGGGCGGTATGGATGGGCCGCCGATGAGGGGCCGAGGTGGCGGGTTTGACGGTGGTGGCAGGCGTGGCGGGCGTCGCGGCCTTGAGGAAATGCCGCCCTGACGGAGCCTTATCAGGCCTGACACAGTCGACGAGTCGGTCCTGATGCGAAGGTTCTCCACGCCGGGTGACGGGATAGCGCCGTTTCGGTGTCCGGAATGGCCGACGCCCTGGGTTCCGCGTAACCGGAGGCTCTGCGTAAAGCCTTTCGAATCGGGAAGTTAAGGATAGACGTGGCGGCGCGGATTAATCTTACGAAAAATTTACGTTGCTTTCTGTGAGGGACTGGTATTTCCTCAACGGCTGAGGTAAGCTTTGCCTCAGCAGGAAGTTCGCAGCGGGGGAGGACTGGTGCGCGGCCAGGATGATGGCGCAACCCCGTTGCGAAGGAGGATATCGAATCCGCAGGCATTCCGCAGGGCCTGGCGACCCCTGAGCGGGGAAGGTTCCGAGCGATTCCAGCGGTTCTGATGCGGTGACTTTGACGGTGACCCGGGAGTAGCAACCCGCCGAGAACAACCCACCGGTGGCGGGCTGCCCGCCTCTCCGCACTGGCGGACGGAGCCTAAAGGAGGTCTTTCGTGAGACGAGGTCAGAGCGTGGCGCATTGGTCGGCGATCTGCATCGGGTTTGGGTGGTGCGCGCTGGGCGCCCTGGCAGCCACCCCCGCGGAAGAGCTTGACCGGGCTCGCGGACTGTTCGACAAGGGACAGTACGTCGAGGCCCGCGAGGTCTTGCAGACGATCGATCGCGAGCAGCTCGACGAGCAGCAAAAAGGCCGCCGCGACGAACTGCTCAAAGAACTCGAAGTAGCTATCAACCAGGCCAACCGGGCGCGGCAGAACCTGGAAGACGCCGACCAGGCCCTCAAGACGAACGATGCGAGTCGGGCGGAGCGGTTGTATCGCGCCGTGCAAAGCAACGACTATGCCACCAGTCAGCAGAAGGCGCGGGCTCGCGAAGGGCTGGCCCTGCTGGAGCGGCAGCGTCGGTTGCAGCGTGAGCTGGGCGAGCGTCCTACCACCCGCCCGGCAGCGACTCGCCCGGCCAATGGGGACGCCCGGGCCGCGGTGGAAATGCCGCTCCTGGAAGAGGCACTGCCCCAGGCCGGTACCCCCGCACCGGCGGTAGACCCGCGCAGCCCGCAGGCTCAGCGTGCCCGGGCCACGGCGGCCGGACTCATCCGCGAAGGCAACGAGGCCATGGATCGCGCCCAATATGACGTTGCCGCGGAGCGCTACCAGGCCGCGCTGCGACTGGTGCCCAATCACCCGGAGGCCCTCGAAGGCCTGGCGCTGATCGAGCAGCGCCGGGGCGTTGAGAACCGGCCCCCCGGCATCGAGAGTGTCCAGCAGGCTCGTCGCGTACGCTGGCAGCGGGCGGAGGCCCTGCTGCGGGCCGCGGAACAGGACGTTCGGGCCCACCTCAACGCCCAGCGATTTGACCAGGCCCAAGCCAGGCTGAATGAAGCTCGCCAGACTCTGGAGGCATATCGTCGGGACGCCGAACCGGCCGACCGATACGCCTATTGGAACAGCCAGTTGAGCAGCCTGGGCCGGCGTATCGAGCTGGAACGGCAGGAGTTCGCCGAAGAGCAGGCCCGTATCCAGACGCGGGAAGCGCGGGAAGCCGAAATGCGTCGTTTCCTGCAGGACCAGAAGGACCGCAACGAACGCATCGCCCAGCTCATGGAGCAGGCGGTCCAGTTCCAGAAAGAGCGCCAGTACGAGAAAGCGATTGACGTCCTCAACGAAGTGTTGCTGATTGACCCGCTCTACGATCGGGCCGAGTTCATGAAGCGGGTCATCGAGGACGCCAATGTGATCGCGCAGACGAAGGAGAGCCACCGAAGGCTGCGCAACAAGTTCCAGGAGTTTCAGCTTGAGGCCGCCGACGAACTTGCGCCGGTGACCGTCGGGCGCGGGCAACTGCTGCGCTATCCCGAGGAGAGCGAGTGGCGGATGATTGCCCGCCGGGATCCGTTCGGCGCGGGCGTCAGCGGGGAGAGCGAAGTGGATCGCGTCGCTCGCCAGAAGCTGGCTACTGTGCTCCCCGTTGTCGAGCTGGCTGACGGTACCACCCTGGCCGACGCCATCGAGTTCCTGCAGCTTCAGGGCAAGATCGCCATCAACGTCAACTGGGGAGCCCTGATGCTGATCAACGTTGAGCGCACGACCGACATCGGCGGTGTCAACCTGCGCGACGTGAAGATCGAGACGGTGCTGGACCTCATCCTCGATAACGCCAGCCAGGCCGGCGGTGCGATCGGTCGGGCGGCTTACGACGTGATCGACGGCGTGGTTCGCATCTCCACCCAGGACGATCTCAATACCCGCACCGTCGTGCGCGTCTACGACATCCGCGACCTGCTGGTGCGCATCAGAAGCTTCCGGGCCCCTGATACCGACAACAATTTCGGCGGCGCCGGCATGATGGGCATGGGCATGATGGGCGGCGGCATGATGG
>JAAXZI010000043.1 GCA_012719955.1 Phycisphaerae bacterium
GGGCTAAGGGGCGTCAATCACTCACCGACATCTCGGAGTACCCGGAGCACCAGCTTCGGATCGTACCAGACCCCCTCCCCCATGCCTTTTTCAATGACGGGTTTCACCACAGGGAGGAGCCCTTTCCTCTTGGCACGGACCAGCAAGCCAAGCGAACCAGTCACCGAAAGCCCGGCCGCCAGCGCCACGCGCCGTCCCTTCAGATCATCCATGCACACGTACGGAATCTTTTGTTCCAAAGCAAGTTGAATGACAGCGGCCTCACCCCCCGGTCTAATGTGCTCAGTGCGATTGGGTGCAAAGGCTCCGCCAACGCAAGCGTCCTCAACCACCCAGGATGGGCTATGGGGTAGCCAGCCTGAACGCCTGCACGGAGTTCCGCTGCCACCTCTTCCGGACAAATGAACTCGAACGGCAGGCGTGCAACAACATCAAGCGCCTCGGCTCGCGCGAGGGCGATCAGTGGCCCGGCATTGACTACCATTCGATCATTCATTGCGTCCGAATTCCAACTCGACCTGAGCGTCCTCCTCGCGAAGATTGCAGGCGGGGACTCCTATTCTGGGAAGCGACAACAGGAACTCGATCCGCGATTTTCCACAGAATCGGGCGGCTTGGCCGGCGGTGAATCGACCGAGCTCGTAGAGCTTGGCAGCCAACAGGAATTTCGCTTCTTCGTTGAACTCGGCCGGTGACAGACCAAGGCCGGCCAGAAGATCATCGCCGTACTCGATCGTTAGAGTTTGCTGCATTGCAGTTCCTCGCATCAGCCGAACTTACTCATATCCCTGAGACGGTATAGGATCTCCCCCGCCTTCGGGACCAGCAGGACGCCTTCGTCTTCGCGGTTGGCGTAGTCCTGGGGGTTGATCGTGGCCGGGTCCATGTAGCCGAGGTTGATCCGGCGGCAACGCTCCTCGGGGATCCGGGTGGCCAGGACCACGTTGACGCGCGGCGTTTCCACGCCGTGCTCGTACTTGCCCACGCCCTTGACGTGCGTGCTGTGGGCAACCACGCCCCAGGGGTAATTCTTGAACTTCTCCCACTGCTTTACAAAGTAGTCGCGGGTGTGATAGCCGATCTCGTCGAGGACCTTGCCGTGGGTGTAGGACACCTCGTCGATGTGCGGGGCGTAGATGATCAGCGTGCCGCCATCGGCGACCACCGGCTCGAGCTTGTACATGCACTTGCCGGCCGTCCAGATGTCGTCGTACATGGGCGGGGCGCAGGACAGGACCGTCTTATACGGCTTGTCGCGGTAGACGATGTGCACCTGGTCGGAGAGAGCCACAGCCGCCTTCCAGGCCTCGCGGACCGGGCCGGCAAACAGGCCGCGGACAGCCTTGGTATCCACCACGTAGGCGATCAGGCTGCGCTCCCCGGAAACCATGTCGGCGGCGGCCTCGATGGTGGCGCGGACGCGGGTATCACGCGTCCCGTTGACCACCGGGTTGGTCAGGAGGGCCCCCACCCAGTGGGTGAAGTTGATGATGCCGGGGGCGGCGATGCCGGGGAAGAGGTATTTGTGCCCGCCGGAGAAACCCATGACCTCGTGCGGGAAGACCGGCCCGCAGATGATCACGTGGTCGTAATCGAAAACGAGCTTGTTGACCTGCACCGGCACGGCCATGCTGAGCATGCCGGAGGTCAGCTCTTCGACCTGCTCGGTTGAGAGTTGGCCGACGAGCTTGAGGGCGGAGGGCTGATCCCAATGGTGGTTAAAGACGGTCACGTCGCCATACTGGGTCTTGCGTTCCTCGGCGGTCATGCCCAGCAACTGGTCGATCTTGTCCTCCGGCATCGGGGGGTGGGTGCCCAGGGCGATGAGGAAGTCGATCTTGCGGACCCGGCCGCGAAGGGCCTCGACGATGGCCCGGAACATCGTGCCGGTCGGGCCACTGCGGGTATGGTCAGGGATAATGGCCAGCACGCGCTTGCCGTTCACCGGGAGATTGGCGGTAGCGCGGGCAACGAAATCACGGATGTCCTGTTCTTTGAGGTCGGCCGTGGGTGAGCCGTGAGAGATAACCATAGTTTACAGATGCTCCAGTTCGGGATTGCTCCAAGGTGTCGGCATTGTAACCCGCTGAAGAACTCACGGCCAACCAGGGGCATCTCCCGAAAAAGGCCCTATCTCGATGTAACGTCATTGAACTGAGAGACTTAAGGAAACCACAAATCCGATTGGCGATCCAGCGTTCAGCCGTAGAGAGCATGGAGAACCCTTCGGCCACAGAGAATAGAAGAGCTTGCGGCCACCGAGGACACAGAGGTCACAGAGAGTGGGTGCTTGGAGCCCTGGCGCGGGGCGTGCCAGCAACCCAGGGAGCTTGTGCAGGAGTGTCAGTTGTTAGTTGTCAGTTGTTGGGTCAGTCGTCCTTTTGTCAGTTGTTTGTAGCGGCGGCGTACAACCTAAGCATGTCGCGAACAGGCGAATCGCGGGACAAGCCGCGATGGTCTACCCGCGTTTCCAGGCTTCTCCAGCGAGCTGAAGAAACCTTTGGTATCCGCACAGCCTTCCATGAGGTCCATGCAAGTGCCGCAAAACGCATTGTTTACGGAGCGCGCACAGATCGACCACCTTGTTCCGGCCATAACCAGCGGCCATGGCCAGCATACGCGAAGGCCTCGGGCTGGCATCAGCCTGCCGGTGGCTTGAACCCGCCGGAGTCTTGCTTAGAATCACGCGGTTCCGGGCGGGGTGTGTTGCCGCGTCTGAAGCGCCTTGCGCCTCACGGTTCCGCCTGACGAGCAGTCGCTCCCCTCAGCCTGGAAAGGATGGGGCACGCACGGGCGAGATGACGGGGTCACAGGGGTCCCCCCCGAGGAGATGCCAGGGGCCACAGGGGTACCCACCGCCGGGACTACGCAGGGGGAAAGGGCGAACGCGGGCAAGCGGGCAAGTGGGAAGGTGGGAAAGCAGGAAGATGCACGGGCGTGGGCAAGCGGGGAAGTGCGCAAGTGCAAACGTGAGCCGGTAAGACAGTTTTCGGAGAAAACGCAGTTTCGGAGAAACGCTTCGATGGCCAAGCAGCAGTTCGGTTTGATCGGTCTGGACGTCATGGGCAGCAATCTCGCGCTCAATATCGAGAGCCGCGGGTACAGCATGGCGGTCTATAACCGCACCTGGGAGAAGACCCAGAGGTTCATGGACGGCCCGGCCAAGGGCAGGAAATTCGTGGCCGGCAAGACGATGGAGGAGTTCGTCAACCTCCTGGAGACGCCCCGGCGGATCATGCTCATGGTCAAGGCCGGCGCGGCCACCGACGCGGTGATCGATCAGCTCGTGCCGCTGCTGTCCAAGGGTGACCTGGTGATCGACGGCGGCAACAGCTTTTTCCAGGACACCATCCGGCGGAATAAGGCCCTGAGCGAGAAGGGCCTGCTGTTCATCGGCACCGGCGTTTCCGGCGGGGAGGAAGGGGCCTTGAAGGGCCCGAGTATCATGCCCGGCGGCCAGCCGGAGGCGTACAAGCTCATCGAGCCGGTGTTCACCAAGATCGCCGCGCACGTGGATCCGCAGACCGGCAAGCCCATCGAAACCAAGGACGGCGTGCCCTGCTGCGCCTACATCGGGCCGGACGGCGCGGGCCACTACGTGAAGATGGTCCACAACGGCATCGAGTACGGCGACATGCAGCTCATCTCCGAGGCGTACTACATCCTCAGCAACGCCCTCGGCCTGGACGCCAAGGCGCTCCACGAGGTGTTCGCCCAGTGGAACTCCGGCGATCTGGACAGCTTCCTGATCGACATCACGACCAAGATTTTCAACAAGATCGATGCCGATACCGGCAAGCCGCTGGTGGAGATGATCCTGGACAAGGCCGGGCAGAAGGGAACCGGCAAGTGGACCAGCCAGTCGGCCCTGGATCTGGGCGTGGCCGCCCCCACCATCGCCGAGGCCGTGTTCGCCCGCTGCATCTCCGCGATCAAGGACGAGCGTGTGGCCGCCAGCAAGATCCTGAGCGGCCCGCCGGACAAGTACACCGGCAACCGCGAGCAGTTCATCGACGCGATCCGCGACGCGCTGTACGCCTCGAAGATCTGCTCGTACGCCCAGGGCTTCCAGCTCATGCGGGCGGCCGCCGCGGAATACAAGTGGGACCTCAATTACGGCGAGATCGCGATGATCTGGCGCGGCGGATGCATCATCCGGGCGCACTTCCTCAACCGCATCAAGCAGGCCTTCGACCGCGACCCGAAGCTGGCCAACCTGCTGCTGGACCCGTACTTCAAGGAGATCATCGATCGCAGCCAGGCCAACTGGCGCAAGGTGGTGGCGACGGCCGCGGAGCTGGGCATCCCGGTGCCAGCGTTCTCGTCGGCCCTGGCCTATTACGACAGCTACCGGCGCGGCCGGCTGCCGGCCAATCTCATCCAGGCCCAGCGCGATTTCTTCGGCGCCCACACGTATGAGCGGGTGGATAAGCCGGGTGTGTTCCATACCGAGTGGGCGGAGTGATTGCGGATTTGAGATTTCAGATTTGAAATCGCCAATTTCGGATTGAAGAAAAGCCTCGCGTGGCCCATGCGGTCGCGCGAGGCTTTTTTGTTGCTGACGTGAGAAAGTGAGAAGGTGGGAAGGTGGGAAAGTTGAAAAGTGGGAAAGTTGGAAAGGAGGAAAGAGGGGAAGGGGGAAAGCAGGCACGTGAAAACGGGACGGGGCAATCCAAGTGGGCTCGCACGCGGCATGGCAGCCAGTACATGCGGGTGCGAACGCAGGAAAACATCTACGAAGATCTTCGTTGGCTTTTACGAAATCTTTCGTAAGATGAAGCATCTAAGAAAGTGAACAAGTGTAGCGGCCGGGCTCCGTACCGGTGGTTCTCGACCAGGGAACCGGCCGGCATCCAGCTTTCGCCGGGGACCCGGCCCGGCCGCTGCAGGTTCAAGCACACCAGGAGATCCTGCCATGGGTGATACGAAGTTGCCCCGCCCTACCGACGCGGAGCTGGCCATCTTGCGGGTGCTCTGGAAGCGCGGGCCGAGTACCGTCCGGCAGGTCCACGACGAGCTGAGCCAGCGGCAACGCGTGGGCTATACCACCGTCCTGAAGCTTCTGCAAATCATGATGGAAAAAGGGCTTGTGACGCGCGACGAGTCGGCGCGGACACACGTCTATAACGCCCGCCTGGCCGAAGACCAGACCCAGCGGCAGCTTGTCCACGACCTGCTGGACCGGGCCTTCGCGGGCTCGGCGCGGAAGCTGATCATGCAAGCCCTGGCGATCAAAAAGGCGTCTCCCGAGGAACTGACGGCCATTCGCGAGCTGCTGGACGAGCTTGAGAGGGAGCAGTCATGAGTTCTCCGTTATCAGTTCTCAGTTTTCAGTTGGGGTCGGTGGCCGGGCTCCTCCCGGAGACGATCGTCTACCGGCTGGGGTGGACGCTAGTGCATTTCGTATGGCAAGGAGCGCTTGTTGCCCTACTTGTCGCAGCAGTGCTGGCGGCATTGCGACGGCATTCGGCGAATGCACGGTATGTGGCCGGCTGCGCGGGGTTGCTGCTGATGGTGGTTGCGGCCGGGGTGACGGTATTGATCGTGGGAAGCCCTGCGGACAAGCTCACGGTTGCGGCAGCCACAGTCGGGGCCGCCGGAGACGCGGGCGCTACTGCCTTCGAAACGTCACCTGATTCAGAACGAATCTCCGCAAAGCCTCCGCTTGTCAGGGGCGGGTCAGATGGCGGGCAGGAGGCTTATCAACTCGCTCACCAGCGAGATGCCGGTGCTACACAAGGCGGGCGAGACGCCCGCCCCCCCCGAAGCGGCGGGCTCCGCCGGATGGGGACGGGCGGTGGTTGAGAGGCTGGAGCCGTACCTGCCGTGGTTTGTGGTGGTGTGGCTGGTGGGCATGTCGGTGTTATCGCTGCGGCTGCTGGGCGGGTGGGTGCAGGTCCAGAAGATCCGGCGGGATCGGTCGGGGGAGATTTCCGATTGGAAACTTCAGATTTCAGAGGCGCGGGCGGCAGTGGCGGAGCTGGCCAAGCGGCTGCGGGTGAGCCGGCCGGTGCGGCTGCTGGTCTCGGCGGAGGCGCAGGCGCCGATGGCCATCGGATGGCTCCGGCCGGTGATTCTGTTGCCGGCCAGCGCGATCACCGGGCTGACGCCGGAGCAGTTACGGGCGGTGCTGGCCCACGAGCTCGCTCATATCCGGCGATATGACTATCTCGTGAACATTCTTCAGAGCGTGGTTGAGACGGTACTTTTCTATCATCCGGCCGTATGGTGGGTTTCGCGGCGGATACGAGTTGAGCGCGAGCATTGCTGCGATGATATGGCCGTCGCGGTAAGTGGCAACGTGCTCAGTTACGCACGCGCGTTGGAGCGAATGGAACTGCTGCGGGCAGAGCCGGCGCGGCTGGCGGTGGCGGCAACCAGCGGGTCGCTGCTGGCGCGCATCCGGCGGCTGGTCGGCATGCCCAAGAGCGACGTGGACCGCTCCACGGGCTGGACAGCGGACCTGATCGCCATGGGCATGGTTCTCGTTATCGCGGCCGGCGTCCATCTGGCTGCATTTGCTTCGAGCCCGACGGTGGCGGACGGGAACAAGGATGACAACTCAGGCAGCGCGTTCAGAAAGATCCTCCCGAGCGGGATTTCGATTGAACTTCTCGCTGTAGCCGAGAGTCCAACGGGCTCGGCGGGCTGGTGGCGGCCGGACGGTTCTAAACTTGAGGTCGCGCCCTACCAGCGATCAACTCCGGAACCAGTCCACGCCCCAACCGACAAGCGCTATAAGTTTGCATTTCGGGTGATCGGCGGCGATCCGCGCGATCTCCGATACAAGTTCGCCGACACGCGGATCGGGATGACAGTAATGAACATACTGGATGCCCGCGGCGCAGTGCTGGAGGACAACGACATTGGCGCGGTGAGTGCCGCTATGCCGGCGGATGTGGAGGGCGAGCTTGACCTGGAGGTCGGCGTCCCCGTCGGGGAACCTGAGACGGTTGCCTCGCAACCGCCGGACAGGATGATCCCAGCGACGTATGAAGATGGCGGAGTGGTGTTCCACAAACCGCGTGAGAAAGCCGGCGGATTCGAGCTCGAGGTAGCGTATACGGATCACGAGCCGCAGCGGGAATCATACGTGGTTGCCTACGACAAGGCCGGCAAGGCCTATCGAGCGACCGGGAGTACCCATGCCAAGGCCAGGGGCTTTGTCTCGGCCACTCTCGATTTCGGCAATCTGCCGCTCGAAAAGCTCGATCGCGTTGAGCTCAAGACGCAGACGATCGAGTGGGCGAAGTTCCGACGTGTTCCCCTGAAGCCCGGCAAGAAGGTTCCGACGACAACGGCCGTAGCGACGCAGGATATTCGCCGGGAATCTTCGCGGATTGTGTCCACGCGCCCCGCCGGGGCTGACAGGGGGCGGGCCGAAGGGCGCGTGGAACTCGACCGCCAGATCCCGATGAGCCTCACCGCCCCGGCCGGAGAGCGTTACACCGCTTCTACAAAGTGGATTGAGTTTTCGCGGGCAAGCGGCCACTGGCGGGCTGGGATCCACGTGGATTGTTCCTCCTGGCCGAAGACGCGGTGGCGAGCGAGCGTCGAGATTCTCGGCGATGACGGCCGCGTTTTGCGCCAGGGCTCTGCCGAACTCGAGAACTGCGGGATCATCCCCAGCCTCATACTTCAGGAGAGCCAGGTGCTCGATGTGCCGCTCGGCCCGGACTCTGAGGGGATCGAGGGCAGACGCTTTGCGGTCAGCTTCAAGGCCGTGTCGCCGGAAAGGCAGGCGAGCACGGGGAACACTGCCACGGAACCGACCCCTGCGATCGCCAAAGAAGGAATCACCAGCACCGCACCGGCATCGGGAGGACAGGCCACTGCATCCACGCAGCCCTCCACGCAGGATCTTCGGGACGAAATCGGCCGGCTCAAGCTGGCATTCGCGTTCGCGCACGAACAGCAGATGAAAGCACTTAATTACCGGCAAAACCAGGGCGTATGGGGTGTGCGAACGGCCGGCGTCAAGTTGATGGCCGCACAGTATTATCACGAATTCTACCGGCGGTTCGGGTTCGACCCGCCGGCTGCTTACCCGGTTAACAAGCAGGCTTATGAGGCGCTGCGAGCCCGTTGGCAAAGCGCACAGGGCGATGCGACACGCGCGGCCCTTTTGAAGGAGCTGCAGGAGCAGGCCGACAAGTGGGTCGCGGAAGCGGAAAAAGCCGCCATGGAGTCCAAGCAGGAATCGAAGCTGCCGGAGAAGACGGCCGAGGCGGCAGTCGAGGCTGGCAAGACCGCGTTTCTGGCCGGGAAAATGGCGAACTATCCGCTGGCCAGCGCGCCCCGGCGGGCCGACGTGGATCGGTTCACGCTTGACTACCTCAAGAAGCATCAGCAGTTATTGCCCAAGGGGCAGGTGCCTCTAGCGGGCCACATCAGCGGCCGCCTGCACGACCAGCAGGGCAAGCCGATCGAAGGCGAAGGGCTGGCCGTGATCATTCTGCCACGGGATGGGAAGCCGACTTTCGCAAGTCCGGATGCAGAGGGCCTGTTCAGCAGTCCCCCCCTTCCGGCCGGCCGTTACTCCGTCGTCGCTTTCCGCGCGCAGACGCCCAAGGGAGTCAGCAGCCCGTGGAGCAAGGGGACCAACAAAGCAGAGGATTGGAGCAAAGGGCCTGGCGAAGTGCTCGGCTATCGGCATGACGTGGAGGTGGTCGCAGGGCAAACGGCTAAGAGAGACCTCCAGCCACCTGGAAGCGAGACGCTGGAGGTCACGCTGGAGAAGCCGGAGGGGCATCTCGAATGGGGCATCGCGTTCGTCGCCCTCTCGCCGATCGACCTGGGCGAAGAGCGAACGACGGCCATCAAGTACCCGCGCGACCTGCTGGGCTTCTTCTTCATCGAGCCGGGCAAGCCCTACCAGATTCGCAACCTCCCGGCCGAGACCGTACACGTGCTCTGCACGCCATCAGACCCGGGGTCGCTGGGGTTCTCGGAGTCGAAGGCCGTGGAAATCAAAGCGGGGCAGAAGGCGACAGTGGCGCTGAGGCTGCTGCCGCACGGGGCCAAGGCGGATACAGCCAAGGCGCCTCCACCTGTCCCGCCTGATAAGTAATCCCGCGCAATGGCGTTCCTAAGCGACTTCGAGGCGGGCGAGACGCCCGCCCCCCACGGCCATGACCCGCAGCGGTTATCGCTCGCGTATTTTTTGGACCTTACGGCCGATGACGTTCTTGAGCCGGTCGGCCACCAGGCTGGCCGCGGCGTACATATCGGAGTTCACCTCGTCCACCACTACGGTGCCGCCGGCCCGCAGGTAAACGGTGGCGTGACAACGCTTATCGACCCCTCCCTTGGGACCGTTCACGTCTTCTAGCCGGACGGTAATTTCCTGGACCATGTGGTCAAGCTGGTCCAGGGCCGATTTGAAGCGTTCGGTAATGTGGGCGTCCAGCGCTTCGGAAACCTCAAGGTGGTGTCCGTGAATCCGCAGTACCATATGCACCTCCCTGCATCATCGGTCATATCATAATAGCGTCATCGGGTTCAAAATGCGCTAACCTTGATCTTTAATAGCCCGCCACTACAGTGAGTTTGGATTATTGGCCTCGCCGGCGGATTCCTCCGGCACGATGGAGGACGGCCCAATGACTTACCGGGGAATTGTTAGGGGCGGTGTTGTTGTGCTTGAAGGCGAACTCCGGCCGGCTGACGGGACACCTGTCGAGGTTACCCCCCTTGAAAGTAAGCCGGACAGCCTCTCAAGCCTGCCCGCCTTTGGAATCTGGCGTGATCGAAACGACATGGCCGATTCTGAGGAAGCCACTCGCAGGCTGAGGGAACGGTCAGAGCGACGATCAGATCGCTGAATCCAAGACGATGATCGGCAGCTCCATTCTCCTTGCCTGCCTGCGAGGCCGCCCCGAAGCGATGCCGTTCCTCATCGTCTGCCCCCCTAACACCGGCTGGCACGATTGTCTGATTGCCAGCTCGTGCCTTCGTCTGGGGCTGCCGGTTGCGACCCTTAACGACAAGCATTTCCGCCCTTTTCGATGCTTGACGGCCATCCGTCCGTACTAACCAGGACGGGTGGATAGTAAGCCCAGCCTTGATCTTCGTAAGCCCGAGCCCTACAGTTGAACCGGATTCGCCGGGGGTGGCCGGCACCTGGCCTTTGGCTGGGGATCCGGGCCGGCCTGAGATGGGCTGCATGGTCCGCAGCCCGACCCTTGGAACCTGATCAGTCGAACTGGCCGGGCAGCCCCCCTCGTACGGGGAGCAAGGCCGACGGCGGGGAGCTGCGTAGGGAAGGCGATGTCACCCCACCGATCCAGGCACGGCTGAAACAGCCGTGGCACACACGATCTGACCGTGACGACCTTCCCACCACCACAGGGCCGGGCGCAAGAGGGAATATCAATGGCACACAATGGACTGGATAAACCGCAGGGTAACGTGGTCCGCGACGAGGTTATCACGCGGGGGCCGCTGCCGGGGTCACGGAAGATTTACGTGGCGGGAACAATGCACCCGCAGATCCGGGTGCCCATGCGCGAGATTCCGCTGTCGCCAACGCGCTCGCCATTGCCCGGCGGGAAGGACGAACCCAACCCGCCGGTCACGGTTTATGACACCTCCGGACCGTATACCGATCCGGACGTTCGCATTGACGTGCACCAGGGGCTTTCCCCCATCCGCCGGGAGTGGATCCTGGCCCGCGGCGACGTGGAGGAACTGCCTGGGCCCAGTTCAGAATATGGGCGGGAACGACTGGCGGATTCCCGCCTTGACTCTCTGCGTTTCAAGCATCTGCGCAAGCCGCTGCGGGCCCGGGCCGGCCGGTGCGTCACCCAGATGCACTATGCCCGCCAGGGCATCATCACCCCGGAGATGGAATTTATCGCCATCCGCGAGAACTGCCGGCGGGAAATGTGGCACCGCAGTCTGGCCGGCGCAGGCGGGTCAGATGGCCGGTCCCACGACCCGCGGATGTTGGCCCAGCATCCGGGCCACTCCTGGGGTGCGGCCATCCCGGAGGTGATCACGCCCGAGTTCGTGCGCAGCGAGGTCGCCCGCGGACGAGCCATCATCCCCTGCAACATCAACCACCCCGAACTGGAGCCCATGATCATCGGGCGGAACTTCCTGGTGAAGATCCACGCCAACCTGGGCAACTCGGCCATCAGCTCCTCGATCGAAGAGGAGATCGAGAAGATGGTCTGGGCCATCCGCTGGGGCGCGGACACGGTGATGGATCTTTCGACGGGCCAGAACATCCATGAGACGCGCGAGTGGATCATCCGCAACTCGCCGGTGCCGGTGGGAACGGTGCCCATCTACCAGGCGCTCGAGAAAGTCGACGGCAAGGCTGAGGAGCTCACCTGGGAGATCTTCCGCGATACGCTGATCGAGCAGGCCGAGCAGGGGGTGGACTATTTCACGATCCACGCCGGCGTGCTGCTGCGCTATATCCCGCTGACGGCCAAGCGCGTCACCGGCATCGTCTCGCGCGGCGGGTCTATCCATGCGAAGTGGTGCCTGGCCCATCACCAGGAGAATTTCGCGTACACCCACTGGGACGAGATCTGCGAGATCATGGCCGCCTACGACGTGGCGTTCTCCATCGGCGACGGCCTGCGGCCGGGGTGCCTGGCCGACGCCAACGACGAGGCCCAGTTCGCGGAACTCAAGACGCAGGGCGAATTGACCAAGCGCGCATGGGAGCATGGCGTGCAGGTGATGAACGAGGGCCCCGGCCACATCCCCATGCACATGATCCACGAGAACATGACCAAACAGCTCGAGTGGTGCCACGAAGCCCCCTTCTACACGCTGGGGCCGCTGACCACGGACATTGCCCCGGGCTACGACCACATCACCAGCGCGATCGGCGCGGCCATGATCGGCTGGTACGGAACGGCCCTGTTGTGTTACGTGACGCCCAAGGAGCACCTCGGCCTGCCCAACAAGAAGGACGTGCGCGACGGCGTGATCGCCTACAAGATCGCCGCCCACGCGGCCGACCTGGCCAAGGGTCACCCGGGCGCGCAGTACCGCGACAACGTGCTGTCCAAGGCCCGCTTCGAGTTCCGCTGGCAGGACCAGTTCAACCTCTCGCTGGATCCCGAGACCGCTATTGAGTTCCACGACGAAACCCTGCCGCAGGAAGGGGCCAAGACGGCCCATTTCTGCAGTATGTGCGGGCCGCATTTCTGCGCGATGAAGATCACGCAGGACGTGCGCGATTATGCGGAGAAGAAAGGCCTCACCGAGGCCGAGGCGATCGCGAAAGGCATGCAGGAGCGAAGCGAGGAGTTCCGCAAGGCGGGAATGGAGATCTATCAGGCGAAGTAGTACAATGGGGGCGCATGTACGTGCCGCCGTTTACCGGCAGGAGGTGGCGTATGACCTGCAAAGGTGTCATCAAGGGAAGAACGATCGAGCTGGAAGAGCCCCTGCCGTTTCGCGAAGGTCAAGCGGTAACTGTTTCGGTTCAACCCAGTCTTGAAGACGCACCGCCTGGCTCGGCAGCGGCGATCTGTGCAGCTCTCGATGCGATGGGCCCGGTTGACCCTGACATTATCGATGAGTTCGAACGGGCAATTGAGGAGAGAAAGCATCCACCCCAGCGGAAGGGCGCTTTCGACGAAGAATGATCTACTTGCTGGACACGAATGCTTTCAGCGATCTTGCGAAAAAGCATCCGCGGGTCTCCGGCCGGGCAAGGACGCTTCCGATAGGGGACAGAGCAGTCATCTGTCCTGTTGTGGAAGGTGAGATTCGTTATGGCCTGGAGCGGCTTCCGTCGGGAAAACGCCGACGGGATCTCGAGGCTGAGATAGCACAACTTCTCCGGGCGATTCCCTGCGAACCTCTCCCTTGTGCCGCAGGGGAGTTCTACGCACAGCTCAGGCTCGATTGCGAGCGACACGGACTGGCAGTAGACGATAACGATCTATGGATTGCTGCTGCGGCTCTCGCCTCCGGCGCCACCGTGGTCTCCCGAGATACTGATTTTCAGCACATGCGGGGCCTCATGGTTGAGGACTGGAGCCAGTAGCAGCGATAAGAGGCAAACGGAAGGGATCATGTCAACGCCAGGGACGAGCGAACGTCAGGCCCCGTGGACGGTCGGGCGGCTGTTGGAGTGGACCACCCGGTGGTTTCAGGACCGCGGCGTCGAGGGCGGCCGGCTGGCGGCCGAGCTGCTCCTGGCCCGGGCCATGGGCTGCAAGAAGATCGAGCTCTACACCCGCTACGAGCAGGAGCCCACTGACGAGCAGCGGGCCACTTTTCGTGAACTGGTCCGCCAGGCCGGCGAGCATACCCCCATCGCCTATCTGCTGGGCTATCGCGAGTTCTTCTCGCTGGAATTCAAGGTCACGCCGGCCGTGCTGATCCCCCGCCCGGAGACCGAAGCCCTGGTCGAGCGGGTCATCGGCATCTGCCGGCAGGAACCCGACCGTATCTGGCGAATTCTTGACGTTGGCACCGGCAGCGGTTGCATCGCCGTCGCGGTTGCCAAGTACGCCAAGAACGCGCAACTTGTGGCCTCGGATGTATCCGAAGAGGCCCTCGCGGTTGCGGCTGAGAACATTCAAAAGCACCAGCTTGCCGAGCGGGTACGGACGGTGCACGCGGACCTTGCGGATCTGCCCGCCGACGCGATCCCGGAAGGCGGTTTCGACCTGGTCGTCTCCAATCCCCCCTACATCAGCGAAAAGGTCTTTGCCGAACTGCCGCCGAACGTCCGCAACCACGAGCCGCGGTCGGCGCTGGTCGGCCCCAACGGTGACGGGCTGGTCATGTACCGCCGGTTCGCCGCCGAAGCCCCGGCCATCCTGTCCGCCACGGGTCGCCTGCTGGTGGAGGTGGCTCACGATCAGCCTGAAGCGGCCAAGGCGATCTTCGCCGAGGCCGGCGGCTGGACCTTCGTCGCCGCCCACCGGGACCGAACCGACCCGTTTGACCGGGTGCTGGAATTTGTGCGGAGTTAGTGCCCTTTCCAGCACAACAATTTCGCGCCGAATCAAGCCGGCAAGATCCCCCCAGGAATCAGACAGGTGGGATGCCCCCCGGAAAAGTGGTCTATCGCTGTCGAACGCGTCCCCATTCAGTCCCCCACGGCAATGAACGGCTACAGGGTTGACCCATTCGAGGCCGCTCCTTATGTTCCGAGTCCAGGGACCGGTATCATGCCGCGCGAGGGAAGAACCACGAGGTAGCGATATGAGTCTACCAAACACAATCAGACGCCTTTCCGCCACCCTGTTTTGTTTTTTGACCGCAGTCGCAGGCTGTAATCGCCCCGGCATGCCCTTCGGTCGGGACAGTTCCGCCCCGACGGCAGACCGGCTGGTGGCCGCCTACGAGGACCTGCGCCCCGCAAAGTTCCAGATCATTGCCGATTTTGAGACCCCCATTCAGGGGTCGCTCTTTCGGCTGGAGCCTCAGCGCGGCCTCGGCGGGGTGGAAATCAGCACTCAGCAGGCCCGGCCGGAGACGGGTGTCGGCGCCCTGCGGATGACACTGACTGATTCGTGGCAACACGTGGTCGCTGAGGATCGCGCGGAGAGCGAATGGGCCCTCCCGCGGGACTGGACCCCCTATCACCTGCTGATCTTCAGCGTGTACAGCCCGCGCCCGCTGAGCGGTTTTCTCTTCAGCGTTCGCAGCGGCACGGATATTCCACTGGCCTACACGCATCCGCGTACAAGCCTGGCCCAAGGCTGGAACCTGATTCGCATCGACCTGGGCAATCTGGCCAACCAGGTGAACCTTGCCGATGTCCGTGAGATGCGCTTCTGGTGCGACCCGCTGGAGTCGCCGGTGGACCTTTATCTGGACGATCTCGTGCTGGTCAACAACGTCAAGCAGCTTTTCGGTCCGACCGAGCTGACGCCGGGCGATCTGTATGCGCGTTCGGAGGGCCGCCGGCTGGTGGTTGGCGCGGCCGAGCGTTTTGAATTGGTGTTCTCCCAGGGCCTGATCAGCCAATGGTTCGATCTGTCCAGCGATCCGGCCAAGACCCGGAGCCTGACCGGCGGGCTCGTTCTGGGGGCCGCGCCGGTCGTGCCGCCGCAATCTTCAGACCCGGCCGCGTGGATCGAGGAGGTACTGGCCCAGATGAGGCCCGGGCCGGGGCTTGAGGCCGTCCAGGAAATGGTCGACGCATCGCCCGCCCAGATCGTGGTCCGTTGCCAATGGCACCCGGGCAGCGGCTTGGACCCTGCCGGCGAACAGCCGCCGGTTCGACAGTGGCTTTATACCATCCGTCGAGACGGACGGGTCTATATTGAATGCACCGGCACGACTGGCGAGGTGGACGTCATCACCACCGCGGTGAGCTTCTGCCTTGACGGCGACGCGGGCTTCCAGCCGACCGTGGTGGCACGTTCCGCCGAAGCCGCCCCGGGCGGCGCCCATGACCCCTACGCCCTGTTCAGTCGTGAGGAACGGGGACGGGCGGACCTGCTGGTGGTGCCGTTCGGGCAAGTCATCGGGCAGATGCTGCGCCGCCCGGACGATCCGCGATTGTGCGTATTGTGGCGCCTGCCGCCGGGGGACACGCGGTTCAGCTTCGCGGCCATGATGCGGGTTTGGCCGACGGACATCGACTCCGCCGCCCAAGCGGCGCCCATGGCCGCCGATTACCGTCATCCCACACCGCTGCTCGTGGACGTCGGCAGTCTGGTCCGCACGGACCCCGGCGACTTCGACGGCGACGGCTTCAGCGAGGGCCGCGGCTACTATGTTCTGCAGCTCGACAACAAGGCGGCTGACGTGCGGATCAGCGGTCGACGCTACCTGCGGTTCTCGCCGGCCTTCAAGCTGGTGAACGCAAGAGACCGCGACGTTTGGGTTTACGTGGATGGCAAGCAGATTGAAACCTACCGCGACCGCGAGGGAGACATTCTCTTCGAGGTCAAGGGTATGATCTCTAATGAGGCGCTGGTTGAGGTGAGGTCAAGAGTCAGAGAAGCCCAGTAGTATCCACGGGTGATGGGTTGGGGGTGGCTGGTTGCAGGGTGGGAGGATCGGCAGCGCTTCCTGCTGCCCCGCCTGCAATCCACAAACACCTCGTTTGAAAGGCAACACCTATGTCGCTTGCTCACAAAGCCTGCATCATTACCGGGGCGGGACGCGGGATCGGGCGGGCCATCGCCCAGCGGTTGACCGGCGCGGGGGCCAACGTACTGGTGGCGGCACGGAGCGCCGTCGAACTGGAGGCCACGGTGGCCCTGTGCGGCAACGGCGGGCGGTGCGTAGCCCAACCGACGAACATGGCCCGCCCGGAGGACGTTGACGCCCTCATCGCCCGCTGCACCGAAGAATTCGGCGGGCTGGACGTGCTGATCAACAACGCCGGGGTGGCGCCGTTGAGCACCATCGAAGAGATGAATGATGCGATGTTCACCGACCTGGTGGCCGTGAACATCCATTCTGTGTTCTTCGCCTGCCGGGCGGCATGGCCCCTGCTGAAGCAATCGAAGGGCACCATCGTCAACATCTCGAGCCTGGCCGCGGTCGATCCGTTCCTCGGCTTTGCCGCGTATGGCGCGACCAAGGCCTGGGTCAACACTTTCACGCGCGGACTGGCCGATGAGGGGCGTCCGTTGGGCATCAAGGTGTTCGCCCTGGGTCCGGGCGCGGTGGAGACGCAGGCGTTGCGAACGCCGTTCCCCGATTTTCCCGCCGAGCAGGCTCTGCAGCCGGATGACGTGGCCGCCATGGTGGAATGGCTGCTGGATGAGCGTTGCCAGTATGCCAGCGGACAGACGATTTATATCAGGAAATAGGGTTCGGTGTTCAGGGCTCAGGGTTCAGCGTTCGGGTGCAAGAGTCAGAGCATGTACCTTGACGTCTCCGTGGGCCTTGCAGGAAGGAAAGAGGGATAAAGAGCTCGAGGAAGAGGGGTGGTTTTATGAAATCTTATCGTCAGGAGCTTTGGTTTCAGACTCCGCATCGGCGGGATTACATCAACATCACCGGCAAGGTGGAAGCGGCGCTGCGCGAAAGCGGCATCCGGGAGGGCCTGTGCCTGGTCAATGCCATGCACATCACCGCCAGCGTCTACATCAACGACGCCGAACCCGGGTTGATCGCCGACTATGACGAATGGCTCGAAAAGCTCGCCCCCCACGAGCCCATCTCACGATATCGCCACAACCAGACCGGCGAGGACAACGGCGACGCTCACCTGAAGCGGCAGATCATGGGCCGCGAGGTGGTGGTAGCGGTGACCGGCGGCAAGCTGGACCTGGGGCCCTGGGAACAGATTCACTACGCGGAGTTCGACGGCCGGCGTCGCAAGCGCGTGCTGGTCAAGATCATCGGGGAGTGAGCCGCTGCGCGGCGCGTCAACCCGCCTCAGCCAGCCGGCGGGCATCATCCCTGCTACAGTATTGCCATCGGGCAGATCGCCCACGCGCGAGACCAGCGCAGGCGGCCGGCAGCGATCACCTGGCTAACGACGCTCGAAATACGCCTCGCGCTGGTAGACGCGCACGTAATCGATGTCGTGGTACTGGGGGAAGACGGTCGTCTCGTCCGGATCGCCCGGCCAGTCCCCGCCGACGGCGGTGTTGAGAATCAGATAGTGCGGCGTGTGGGGAATGCCCAGGTTGGTCGAATGGATCAGCGTATCATCGACGAACCAGCGCAGCTCGTGAGGCTCCCATTCGAGCGTGTAAACGTGAAAGTCCTTGGTGAAATCGATGTCGCCCTTGAATGTGCCATAGGTTCTCTTTTTCTTGCCGTCGAACGTGTGGTAGTGCAGCGTGCCGTAGACCACGTTCGGCTCATGGCCGAGAAACTCCATGATGTCGATTTCGCTGTACCACGGGCGATGCTCAGGGATCGAGCGTTCCTGTCCGCGCTCGATAGCTTCCGTCATGAGCCGTTCCATCGCCCAATCGCGATTCTGCGGATACAGCCAGTGCGCCGGCCAGAGGCCCTTGCCCCCGGGGAGCCGGGCTCGAATTTCGAACCGCCCGTAAACCGGGGCGAACTTCCCGCTCGTATCCACGCGACCGCTCGTGTAACGCTGGGAGCCATAAGCGCGGGCCCGGCTGCGCAATCGCAGCCAGCCCTTCTCGACGTAGACTTCATCCGGCAGGTAATACTGCCGTTCGTTGTGTTTGCTCTGCTCGCGAAGCAGCACGTTCCATTTCTTCCTGGACAGCTCCGGGCCGTCAAACTCGTCAGACCAGACGAGTTTCCAGCCGTTGTCCGCCGGTTGAGTTGTCGTCTGGCCCCTGGTCGGGGCGGAGAGGATTGTGAGCGACGTGATGGTCAGTAGAATGTATCGCATGAAATTATTGTCTAGAATTGCAGCTCGCCGTCAATCTTCAAACCGTCCTGGATCCACCCAGCCCAATGCCTCCGCGGTGCCTGATGAACAAAAAGCGTTGTAACCCCCTTCCCGCGACCCAGCGGCGGTTTGGCGCGCATGTGTCCGTCAGCGGCGGGTTACATACCGCCTTCGAGCGGGCCGTCGCGGCCGGTTGCGACGTCATCCAGGTGTTCGTGAAGAATCAGCGGCAATGGCGGGCCAGGCCGCTCGGGGAGGTGGAGATCGAGGCCTGGCAGCAGGCCCGCAGGCAGGCCGGCATCGAGACCGTCTTCGCCCACGACACCTATCTGATCAACCTGGCGGCGCCGGGCGATACCATCTGGAGACAGAGCATCACGGCCTTTCACGATGAACTGCTCCGTTGTGAACAGCTTGGCATCGTCGGCCTGGTCGCCCACCCGGGGGCCCACATGGGCGCCGGGGAGGCGGCGGGCATCCGCCGGATCGCCAAGGCCCTCGATCTGGTGCACAAACAGACGGAAGGATTCCGAGTCAAGACCCTCCTCGAAATCACCGCCGGCCAGGGGACCAGCATCGGCCATCGGTTCGAGCACATCGCAGCCATCATCGATCTGGTCCAGCACCCGGAGCGGATCGGCGTATGCTTCGACACCTGCCATGCCTTCGCGGCCGGCTATGAACTGCGTACGGCGGAAGGCTACGCACAGACGATGGAGACGTTCGCCCGAGTCATCGGGCTGGAACGCATCCGGTGTTTCCACATCAACGATTCACTCAAGCCGCTGGGCTCGCGCGTGGACCGGCACGCAGCCATCGGGAAAGGCTGCCTGGGCCGGGCCGCCTTTCGACACATCATCAACGACAGCCGTTTTTTCGGTCTGCCGATGCTGATCGAGACGCCGAAAGGCGTAGACGAACGCGGACGGGACCTCGACCGGCTGAACATCTCCACGCTGCGCCGGTTGGTGGCCGGAAAAAAGCCCACATCACGAAAACCACCGGCCGACCGGCCTCGGCGTCTTGACTGAACTCTCTACTCATACGGATCCCCAAATGAATCTTGTGCGTGGGGTGCCCCGCCTCTTATGACCTTTGATTCTCTAACCGGGTAATAAATGGCCTCAAGGCCCAGGCCAAGGGAAAGGGCGTTTATGACTTTTGAGAAACTATACCGGTGATGGTGAGCAAGCCCGGCTGGAGCCGGTTGAATCGGACAGAATGAGAAAAGGGCATTGAGCGCACCACAGACCGCCACCTTCAGGTGGACACACGCCCCGCAGGGGCGGCGAGAAAGTAGCCACGGGTGGAGCGAGGCGGAACCCGTGGTTCAGAGCCTGCCCCATCTTTCCTGCCGCCCCGGCA
>JAAXZI010000044.1 GCA_012719955.1 Phycisphaerae bacterium
CTGTAGCCGATCAACGTCACCGGCGCATCCGGATGCGACGCCTTGTATGCCGCGATCCGGTTCGCAATGTCTTCGGCCCGTTTGCGGTTGGACGAAAGCGCACAGAGATTGTGAAGCTGGCGGAACGGATGTTTTCCCCACGCGATCGGCTCGATGCGGCAATCCACGCCGGCCTGCCGCAACCCCCTCACTGTGCCGCCGAACTGCCAGGTCGTGCCTTCAACGCCGGGGATCATGAACACGCAGCCCCGGGGGGCGAACTCCGGCCGCGACACATCCGGCCGGACGCAGCCGGCCACAATGCCCGCCAGGGGCGTCAGAAACTGAAACGGACGCATGATCAACCGCCGCACATCAGCCCCACGGAACATCGGTTCTCCCCCGCACGCGCAATGGGCATTAGAACCATTTAGATGCCTCAGCCAGCCTCGAATGCTCAATTGTATCAGCCGCGATATCGCTTTTCTCAACCGTGCGCCCCTGTGCATCTTCCGATCCCTGCGCTTTTCCGAAGGTGGATTCCTCACCAGAGAGCAGAAACAATTCTCTGTCCGCGGGCGGCCCCGTCCGTCGATACGGCGACGGCCGATCCCCCCTGAACAGGAGACCTCCCCATGGCCGACCAAACCGACGCTCTTGGTAAGCTCATCGAGCTGATCAAAGATGTCAAGATCGCCATGCTGACCACGGTCATGCCGGACGGCTCGTTGCACAGCCGCCCCATGGTCGCCCAGCAGCCGGAACCTGACGGCACCCTCTGGTTCATCACCGGAAAGAGCACGTCCAAGGTACAGGAGATCAAACACGACCAGCACGTCAACGTCGCCTTCGCCGATCTCGCCGACAACAAGTTCGTCTCCATCTCCGGCCGGGCCAGCGTGATCGACGACCGTTCCAAAGAGGAACAACTCTGGAACCCCGCCTACCGCGCCTGGTTCCCTAACGGCCTGGACGACCCCGATCTGACCCTGATCAAGGTGGACATGGACGGCGCGGAGTACTGGGACTCTTCATCCAGCGCCATGGTCCAGCTCGCCGGGCTGGCCAAGGCCCTGGTTACAGGCGAGCGCTACGAGCCGGACGAGCACGGTGTCGTCTCGACGTAAGCGCCACGGGCTTTGGCCCGCGCGGTTGTTCACATGGGTCTGGATTCGGGACCGGTGTGTGGGTGTGAACCGGCCTCAATCCGCCGGCACGCAGCGGCCTTCCGCCCAGGTGCGCAGGCCGGCAATCCGTTCCGCCATGGTCACCGAGAGAGGCGGAGAGGCCCGCAGCGCATCCAGGATTAACTTGGTGTTGAGTTCGCGCCGGGACGCAAAGGCTTCGTGCAAAGCCGAGATCACCGCCTGTTCAATCTCCGCGCCGCTGTAGCCGTCCGAGGCCTTCGCCAGGCAGTCCAGGTCGAAACTGGCCGGGTCCCGCCGCCGCTTCTGGAGATGAATCGCGAAAATGTGCTCGCGGGTCTCCTTTCCAGGCAGATCCACGAAGAAGATTTCATCAAAACGCCCCTTGCGCAGCAGCTCCGGCGGGAGCGCCTCGATATCGTTGGCCGTCGCCACCAGGAAGACGGGCGCCTGGTGCTCCTGCATCCAGGTCAGCAGCGTGCCGAACATGCGCTGCGAGAGGCCCCCGTCGGTGCTCCGGCTGGCCGCCGAAGCGAACGCCTTCTCGATCTCATCGATCCACAGGATGATCGGGGCCATGCTTTCCGCCTGGTGCAGCGCCTCGCGCAGCCGTCGCTCGGATTCGCCCACATAGCGATCATACAACGCGCAGGGATCCATGCGCAGCAACGGCCGCTGCCAGGCGGTCGCGATGGCCTTGGCACAAAGGCTCTTGCCGGCGCCCTGTACGCCCAGCATCAGCACCCCGCGTGGCATGCCCAGTCCGAACGAGCCCGCCTCGTCGCTCATGGCGTTCTGGCGCATCTGGAGCCAGCTCTTGAGCCGCCGGAGGCCGCCGATCTCCTCCAGGTCCACCGGGGCCTCGATGTATTCCAGCAACCCTCCTTCGTGCAACGCCTGACGCTTGCGGGCCAGGACGTGGTTGATATCGTTTTCGTCGAACCGCCGATCCTCGGAAACCACGTCGATGATGATCTGCTCCGCCTGCCGGCGAGTCAGGCCGCGCAGGTTGCGGACGACCGTCTTGAGCCCCCGGCGGGTGATCTCCACCTCGATGCGGCTGGACCGGCTGATCCGCCGGACCGTATCGCGGACGATGGATTCCAGTTCGGCCTCGTCCGGGAGTGAAATCTCGAACCGCGTGGCCTCGGCCCGCACCACGGCCGGCATCTCCTCGCGATGGTCGATCATCACCAGGTGGCCGCCCGTCTCGCGAAACCGGCGAATCAGGTCGCGCAAGAGCCGAAGAATCTTCTCGTCTTTGAGGTGTCCGGCCAGGTCGAGCGTCACCGCCGCAATCGGCTGCGACTTGCTCAGCAGATACCACAGCCCCGCGGCCGGATGCTCGGTGTCGGGAATCGGCGGGCTGTCCGCCATCATCCCGTCGCGCACGCCGCCGATGATCGACCAGAGCCACAGCTCCGAACCACGCTTCAGCGACACCTCGCGCACCAGCTTCAGCGCGTAGTCCTCCTCGTTGGTCACAATAGAGACGGCCGTGTGGCGAGCCTGAATGAGTTGTTCGAGCCGTTCGGCGTCGGTCATGGACAGGTGTACTCCCTTCTCCTGGTTATCAAAACAAGATAGGCTCCCCGCGGCGGCTGGGCAACCACGAGCTCCCCCTATCTGCAAGATCCTGTAGCGGCCGGGCTCCGTACCGGCCGTTTTCTAAATACTCCCCTCATCGCCTGCCCGGACCCGACTGGATCCTCTTTATTCATACCGGGCCAGGAGCGTCTTGGAATACTCCGGATCGCCGGCAAAATCCGGCGGCAGCTCCGGCCGTTCGATCAGCGTGCATGGTCGATGCGGAATGGCACTCACCAGCGCGGCTTCCATCCGCTCCCGGGTGATGCCGCGATCATTCGTCGCCAGCAGCAACCATCCGCCCGGGTCGAGCAACTCCACCGCGCCGGTTACGAGCTCCTCCAGTTGCTCATCGAGGACAAACACCCGCGGCGGCCGGCGGCTTCGCGAGAACGTCGGCGGATCCAGCACGATCAGATCATACCGGCGCCCCTGCCGCAGGGCCCGTTTGTAGAACTCGAAGGTGTCGGACAGGAAGAACATGTGGGCGGTTAAATCGAGGGCATTGGCCCCGAAGTTCTCCTTGCCCCATTCGAGGTAGCGCTTGTGCAGGTCGACGCTGGCCGTACCCACCGCCCCGCCGGCCGTCGCCGCCACCGAGAAACCGCAGGTGTACGCGAACGTATTGAGCACCCGCCGGCCAGCCGACAATTCGCCGATCCGCCGGCGATTGTCGCGATGCTCCAGGAACAGCCCCACGGAGAAGCCGTCGTACGGCCGGATGATGAACTTGAGCCCGTATTCCTGAATCAACAACTGCGGCTCCACCCGCGTCCCAATCCATGGCTCCGGGCGGGTGTGTTCGGCGGCATGTTCCTCGGAAACCCGGGCCCGGTCGCGCACAAACCACTTGCGATAGACCGCGCGGGTTTTCAGCCGGGCGTGCAGTTCTTCGATCAGCCGGCGCAGCTCGCTCATGCCCACCTGGAGCCGCCCTTCGTGAAGCTGCACAATCAGTACATCGGCGAACTTCTCAATCACCAGGCCATCGACGCCGTCGGCCCGGCCATTGAACAGGCGCAGGGCATCGAGGTCTCGCCGGGCGAGCAGAGGGGCACGCACGGCCAGGGCACGATCCAGAAGTTGATCAAGGTCGGCAATCATCCACATAGGATAGCCGAAACCGCGAGCCCTCGCCCCTCGGGGGGCAGGCATCTTGCCGGGTGGCCCACCTCTATGACGTTTGATTCTCTAACCGGGTAATGGCGAGCCGCGGGTGGCCCACCTCTTCCAGAGGTGGGTTCACGATTTGGACAACCGATGAGGGTGCCAACGTCATCAACCGCAAGCCCGGCTGATGACGTTTGGTTTTCTAACCGGGCAATGAACGGCCTCAAGGCCCGGGCTTGGGGGAAGGGCGTTCAAACGCCCTAAGGAGATGGGGAGAAGGCAGAACCAGGTGGAGAGGCCGTACGTTCGCCAACCAGTGCTACAAGCACTGGCCTGCAGCCGCCTTCGGCGGGAACGCTGCTCAAGCGGCGTGGCAGAGGTGCCGGCATTGCCCAAACAGATCCGCAAACGTCATCAGAGGTGGATTCACGATTTCCCCGTTCACAGAGGCACCCACCGCATCAGCGAATGAGGGCGCCCCGTGGAGGCCCGAACGAGCGATTTCTCACCTTACGGCCGTCTTCTTCCCCCCGAAGTGGTACACCGCCCCCATCACCCCCGCGATCAACCATTGCCCTGCGATTCCCGGGTTCGTGCTTAACCCCGAAGACGTCCACTGCCAGACCATCGCCACCAGCGGGCTGCACCCCGCCCGGGTGGTCAACACGTCATCCGACTCAAACCCGGTCCTCATCCCCTCGCCCATGAAGTCCAGCATCGGCGGCCCGGCCCAGGTCAAGAGCACAAAGAACACCACCAGCCACCGGGTGCGGATTTCCCGCCGGTACAACCAGCGCAACAGATAGCTGACCGACAGAAGAAAAGCCGCTGCGACCAGGCCGGTCCGCACGATCGCCTCCAACGGCACATCCGGGCCTGTAAGAGGCTCATGAATGGATATCGGCTGCCCCCTGACGACAGGCGCGTTCGAGACCACGTGCCACCGCGCCGGCACCGCCAGGGCAGGAAGCGCCGCTATGATCACCGCCGCGATCAGCACCACCACGCCCACCGCGATCGGTCGGCGATTCAGTGCCGGATCGTTCAACGCCCGCCGGCGCTCCCACGACGCGTGCAGCCACGCCGCGCCATGGACCGGAATAAGCCCGATCAGCAGCGCCCCTGTCGCCGCAATCAATAGCTGCACCTCGAAGCTGATCCGGCTTGTGCGCCACGCCCAAGGCTTGATCACATCCCACAACGCCAGTCCTGCCAGTTGAATCACCACGTACGCCGCTACGACGGCCAGCCCCACCCCCGGCCCCCACGCCAGCAGGTCATCCCGCCGGTATTTGCGAACCGCCCCCACATAACACAACACCGCCACCAGGATCTGCCCCAGCATGGATAGGATCTGCCCCTCGGCAACCTGGCCGGTCGTGATAATGTCGAACACCGACCCGCTGAGCGCGGGCCCGAACAGGAATGACACCCCCGGCAGCAGTGCCGGGATGGTTTCATACCCGACAAAGATCACCCAGATCAGCCCTATCAGCAGCCGTGAACTCACCGGCAGCACCAGCGGCAAGAACACCATCACGATCCATGCGCACGCCGCGAAGACGCCCAGAACCAGATTGGCGTACAACCAGCCCTGCGTACCGCCGAAAGAGGAGAACCGGGAAAGAACCAGCCCCAGCACCAGGTTCACGCACGAGAAGGCGATAGCCTGCGAGGCCGGGCCGAGGATATACCCGGCCACGGCATCCGCCCCCGATACGGGCATGAGCCGGTGAGATTCGATGATCTTGCTGGTGACGTCCTTGCGGATGGCCGCGCTGATCGCCCAGCAGCCAAACAACACCAGCGTGCCGATCTGCAACCCCATCAAAATGAAAACCCATCCCCCCAGCACCTGGGCGGGCGGCGTAGGATCGGCCAGTCGCACGGAGGCAAAAATGACCACCAGGAGAATCACGAAATAGGTGACCGACGTGGTCAGGATGTTTCGCCATCCACCCTTCAACTGCAGGTGCGCCCAGGCAATGGAGTTGCTGATTTGCATTCGAATGACGTCCGGTTTTCAGTTCTCAGTTTTCAGTTCTCAGTTTTGGAGACGCGGATCGCAAACTGAACACTGACAACTGAAAACTGATGACTCCTAATCCACCTGCTTGATCCCCGTCCGCAGATACGCCTCTTCCAGGTCCGGAGCGTTAGCCGAAAAACCGGCCACCGGCACGCCCTGCCGCACCAGTTCGCCCAGCAGTTCCGCCGCCTGCTCGCGGTCCCGGCTGAACTCGAAGGACACCTGGTCGCGCTCGACGCTCACATTCATCGCCCCGGCGAAGCTGGCCAGGATATCCGGCACTCCCGCCGTCGGCCGGGCCAGCAGCACCGTGTAACGGCAGGTCTCGTGGTTGCCTTGGCTGGCAATCTGGGCCACCGTCCCGTACTGGAGCAGCTCGCCCCTGGCCATGATCCCGATATGCGTGCAGTACTCGTCCATGTCCGCCAGGATGTGCGAGGACACGAGCAGCACCTTGCCCTGGTCGCGCAGGTTGCACAGCAGCCGCCGGAACTGGACCCGCCCGGCCGGATCGAGCCCCGCCGCCGGCTCATCGAGCAGGATGACCGTGGGATCGGGCAGTAACGTGCGGGCAATGCCGATCCGCTGGCGCATGCCCCGCGAGAGGGCTTTGATCTTCTGGTCCGCCTTCTCCTGGAGCCACACCTGCTCCAGCCAGAAATCGATCTTCTCATCGAGAGCGTCCGGGTGAATGTGGTATGCCTTGCCGATAAAACGCAGGAAATTCCGAACGGTCAGCTCTTCATAGACGGGCGGGTTGTCGGCCGTGAACCCGATCTGGCCCAGAGCGGCCAGAGCCCCCGGCAAGACCGGAACCCCCATCACCTGGACCTCGCCGCTGGTCAACGGCTGAAGCCCGGCCATGGCCCGCAGCAGCGTCGTCTTGCCCGCCCCGTTGGGACCGATCAACCCCACCAGGTCCCCCGCGTGCAATTCCATGGACAGATCGCGCACGGCCACCAGCGACCCGAACTCAACCCGGACGCGGTTGACGCGGACCAGAACCTCACGCTGATTTTGATGGTCGCTCACGACAGGCAGGTTATCCGCGCTTCTATTGGGCTTCAACTCTCCGGCGGCGGACAGAACTGGACGTCCTTCCGTCACCGGCGCATTCGTCGAACACGAAGGGGTCCCTTCTCCATGCCTCATATCCGTATTCGCAGGATGGCCGGCAAATATTACACGCAAAGGCGTAGCCGAAACCTTGGCCCCCAGAATAGGAAAAGGGCGTGGAGAGCACCGCAGACCGCCACCTTCAGGTGGGCACGCGCCCCGCAGGGGCGGTCAGAAAGTAGCCAGGGGTGGAGCGAAGCGGAACCCCTGGTAAAGCCCGTCTCTCCCTGCGATGGCCGCCCCGGCCGGGGCGGCGTGAGACCCCTCACCAGCCTCTCACCCCGCCCCGGCCGGGGCGGGGACTTGTGCGCCGGGCACTCGCAACCACCAGTTCCGCTTCGCTCCACTGGTGGCTACTCTCGCCTGGCCCCTCTCGGGGCCACCGGCGATTACCCAAGCGACAAACACATCTCCAGCCGAAGCATGTTCGTTGGTCACTCCACGCACGGCACATCCGCCCCCGGCTCGCCGCCGGCCTTCTCACCGGGCGCCCGGTGGACCACCGTCCTGGTCACGTTCCCTTCCCGACCACCTCCAGCGAGAAGCGCACCGGCGTCCCCTCGATCTCGCCGCCATGCGCGGTCTCGGGCACGGAGGGCTCGAGCAGCAATTCCACCGCCAGCGTCTCGCCCTGGATGTAATCGCGAAACGCCTCGATGGCGCCCTGCACCGGCTCGGCCGTCGAAACCCGCAGTCGAATGCGATCCTGGTAGTCGAGTCGCTGCTCCTTGCGCGCCGTCTGCACCAGGTGGACGAAGTCCCGGGCCAGCCCCTCGGCTTTCAGCTCCGGCGTGAGCGCGGTGCTGAGCACAACCACCACCATCCGCCCCTGCGCCGCCGCCCAGCCCTCTTTGGCCTTGAGCGTGACCTGCACGTCCTCGGGGCTCAGTTCGAGGGTTTGGCCGTCCACCGTGAGCGCGATCTTGCCGGCCGTATCAAGCTGCCGGCGAAGGTCCGCCGCGTTCAACGTGGGCAACACGGCCTTTAATTTCGGCGCCAGCTTGCCGAACTTCGGCCCGATGGTCTTGAAATTGGGTTTGACCTCGTAGGTCACGTACCGGTCCGCGTCGGCCGCGAACTCCACCCTGCGCACGTTGAGCTCCTCGGCGATCAGCGGCAGGTGCCCCTCCAGCCACGAGCGGTGCTCAGGGTTGGCCAGCACCAGTTCCACCACCGGCAACGGCTGGCGGACCTTCATCTTGGCATCCATCCGGGCGGCCCGCCCCAGCGAGGCGATCTCACGGACAATCGCCATCTCCTCGATGAGCCGCCGGTCGATGGCTGCCGGGTCCGCCTCCGGGTACTTGCGAAGATGCACGCTCTCCTCGGCGCCCGGCACGTGCGGCCGGACGAGATTCTGGTACAGCGTCTCGGCAAAGAACGGGGTAAACGGCGCGATGAGTTCGGCCGTGGTGCTCAGGCATCGCCACAGGGTGATATACGCGGCCGTCTTGTCCGCGTCCTTCCCCGAGCGCCAGAACCGGTCCCGCGACCGCCGGACGTACCAATTGGACAGCGCGTCCACAAACTCCACCAGCCGCCGGCACGCGGGGTAGTTCTCGTACCGGTCCATCGCCGCCCGGACATCGACAATGGTCTGCTGGAGCTCGGCCATCAGCCAGCGGTCCAGTTCTGACGGCTGGTAATTGGCAGCATCCGCCTCCGAAGGCGTCCACCCGTCGATGTTCGCGTAGATGGTGAAGAAACTGTAGACGTTATACAGTTTGATGAGGAATTCGCGCTGGTCGGTGGCGATGTTCTCCTGGCTGAAGCGCACGCCCGTCCATGGCGCCTGGGCGCTGAGCATCGACCAGCGCATGGCGTCCGCTCCCTCACGGTCGAAGATGTACGAGGGCTCCTTGTAGTTCCGCTTGCTCTTGGACAGCTTCTTGCCGTCCTCGCCCGACATCAGCCCCAGCACGATGCAGTTACGGAACGGGTGGGGATACTCCTTGGTGAAAGTGCCATCGCCATTCTGCGACGACTGCTCCCTCGTCCCTCGCCCCTCGCCCCTCGCCCCTTTCTCACCAAACAGCATCGTGCTGATCGACAGCAGGGTATAGAACCAGCCCCGCGTCTGGTCGATCGCCTCGCTGATGAAATCCGCCGGGAACCGGCTCTTGAACAGCTCCTCGCTGCCGGGCTTGTTGGGATATCCCCACTGGGCGAACGGCATGCACCCGGAGTCAAACCAGACGTCGATCACCTCCGGCACGCGCCGCATCCGCGCCCCCGGCGCGAAGGGGGAGTCATACGTCACCGCGTCGATGTACGGCTTGTGCACCTTCAGATCGTCCGGCAGCCCCGGGTTGGCCCGCTTGGCCTCCTCCCATACCTCCGTCCCCTGCACGCCCGGCTTGCCCAGCAGCTCGGCATACGAACACACCGCCTCCTGCCGGCCCGTCTTCTCGCACTCCCAGATCGGCAGCGGCGTTCCCCAGAACCGCTCGCGCGAAAGGGCCCAGTCCACGTTGGCTTCCAAAAAGTTCCCGAAGCGTCCCGCCTTGATGTGCTCCGGCAGCCAGTTGATCTGCTCGTTGTTCTTGAGGAACTCCTCGCGGAACGCCGTGGTGCGGATAAACCAGCTCTTGCGCGCATACTGAATCAGCGGGTCCTGCTCGGCCCGCCAGCAGAACGGATATTCGTGCCGGTATTGCTCGCGCTTCAGCAGCAGCCCCCGTTCCTTCAGATTGCGGATGATCTCCGGGTCGGCGGCCTTGCAGAACATGCCGGGGAAGTCGGTCACCTCCGGCACGAATCGGCCGTCCGGCGCAACCAGTTGCAGGAAGCCCAGCCCCTTCTCCTGCATCAGCTTATGGTCATCCTCGCCAAACGCCGGGGCGATGTGCACAATGCCCGTGCCGGTGTCGAGGGTCACAAAATCGGCCGTCACCACCTCATAGGCCTTGCCGCCTTCCGGCCGGACATACGAGAACAGAGGCTCGTACTGCATTCCCACCAGTTCCGAGCCTTTCATCGTCCGCACCGTGCGAACGTCCTGGTCCAGCTTAACCGGCAGCCCCTTGAAGACGGCCGGAATCAGATCCTGGGCCAGAATGAATTCCTCATCCCCCACCGCGATCTGGGCATACGTGAACTCCGGATGCACGGCCAGGGCCACGTTGCTCGGCAGCGTCCAGGGCGTGGTCGTCCAGGCCAGCAGGCTGAGTTTGGGTTGGCCTTTCACGCGGAACCGGACATACACCGAGGGGTCGTCCACCTCGCGATATCCCTGGCCCACCTCGCCGGCCGACAGCGCCGTCCCGCCCTGCGGCCACCACCACACGATCTTGTGCCCCTGGTACAGCAAGCCTTTGTCGAACAGTGTCTTGAGCGCCCACCAGATGCTCTCCACGTAGGACTGGTGGTAGGTAACGTACGCCTCCTTGAGATCCATCCAGAAGCCCAGCCGGCGGGTGAGATCCTCCCACTCCTTCATGTACCGGAACACGCTCTGCTGGCAGAGGTGGATGAACTTCTCCACCCCGTACTTCTCGATGTCCTGCTTGGTGTGGATGCCGAGCTCCTTGCACACCTCGGTCTCCACGGGCAGCCCATGCGTGTCCCACCCGCCCTTGCGCGGGCAGTAGAACCCGGTCATGGTCTTATAACGCGGAAACACGTCCTTGATGGTGCGGGTCAGGCAATGCCCCGGGTGCGGCAGGCCGTTGGCCGTCGGCGGCCCCTCGTAGAACACAAAGATGGGCGCCCCCTCGCGCTGCTTGAGCGACTTCTCAAAAATGCGGTTCTCCTCCCAGAAGCGAAGGATCTCGCGCTCGGCGGCCGGAAAATCAAACTGTGCGGGTACTTCCTTAAACATCTCTTTCGTGTCCTACGATGCGTAACTTGTGGTAATCCAAAGGCTTGCAGCCAATTCAGTTTTCGTGCGGGATGGGTTCCTCACGTTCAGGGATGCGGGCCACCCGGGCGGGAGTCCCCGATCGGCGATTGCTCAGCAGGAACACCCGCCGCACAAAATCAGATGGGGTATGTTATGGTCAACCCCCCAAACTGCCAACAGGCGCGGCGTCTCGCCGAACCCGCGGGGCCTGATCCATCTTTCACCAGTCTCTCTGTTTCTGGGTCCTGTGCTGCTGGTAAAATGCTCAGCTATGGAAACTCGTACAAGGTCCGCCCCCCGTCTCGCGCCGCACGGGGGCTGAGCAGGGACGGATTTCACTGCTGGTTTCTGGTTTTTCCTTGTCGATTTCCAGTGACGTTTGTACACTTTTTATAGCTCGACAACTGGTCAGAGATCTATTGGCAACTCAGAGGACCAACATGGGCAAGGAAGAGGCCAAGAAGATTATCAAGCAGCTCGATGCCTACCAGAAGCAGGTCACCGCTAATCGGCAGTCGGCCCTGGCGGCCTTGCAGCGCGCGGGTCTGGTCACCAGGAAAGGCCGTCCCGCAAGAGCCTACGCACGCAATCTGAAGAAGCCATCCCCCAGATCCTGAGTCCTCGACAGACCTCGGCATTCGCGATCGGCTCCCTGCCCATGTACAAGCTCTATCCATCCCTGCTTCTGGCTTTCCATGCATGTGATCAATCGGTTGGTGAAAAAGTCCTGTCGGGCAAGGCCCGCCTGAAACCCAGCCGCAACGATTACGACTGGCTCGGCCATGGCATCTATTTCTGGGAAAACAGCCCGCAAAGGGCCGCAGAATGGGCCGAGGTGCAAAGACGCCGTGGCAGAATCGAACGCCCGTTTCTTCTGGGCGCCGTGATCGCACTGGGGAGATGTTTTGACCTGCTCGAAGCGCGCTCCCTCAGCATCCTTCGCAAACACTACCATGCGGTGGTGCGCACGTATCGGGAAGCCGGCCTTGACGCGGAGATTCCACGAAACAAACCACTCTCAGGCAACGAGGATCTGCCGCTTCGCGAGCTGGATTGTGCGGTCATCGAATACCTCCACCACCAAATGGAAGAGCAATATAAGAAAAATGGCAAGGTACGCCCCTTTGACTCCGTGCGCGGCGCGTTCTGGGAAGGTCAACCGCTATACCCTGGTGCCGGCTTCAAGCAAAAGAACCACATCCAGATATGCGTGCGCAACCCGAATTGCATCAAGGGATATTTCCGTCCATTGAAGACCGTTCGAGGCCGGTACCAGGTCTGACCTCGCTCGCCACTTCGGCAGCTCACACATATCCCGCTCGCGTCGCGTGCCTCCGCACTTCCCGCCCTCCAGCCCTCGCCACTCAGGACCGCCTGCTTTTTCTCCGTCCCTCCCCTGCCGCTCAGTTGCCACCAGGATTCATTGGGACTCTCACCTTCCCACTGCCACGTCTTTCCTGAACCCTGAACTCTGAACCCTAACCCCTTTCTCACTTTCCCACTCTCTCACCTTCCCACTTTCCCCACCCGCTCACTCACCACTTCCC
>JAAXZI010000045.1 GCA_012719955.1 Phycisphaerae bacterium
CTGGCGGTTGATCCGGCCATGCGTCAGGTAGTTGGTGGTCGGGCCAAGGATCGCCAAGCGGCATCCACCAGCCAGATGGGCCGCTTCGAGACGGAGATCCTGACGGCCAGGAAGAACCTGAAGGTCTTGATGAATCTGCCTTTATCACAACGGCCACCCGGTCGACCGTAGCATACCTTTTGACTGGGGATCCCCAGTAGGCGATGTCTACCATCCTGACGTCGCTTATGGTGAGATTCCCGAAAGTTCCGGCGCCACCAAGGTCTTCCTGGTGGTCTGGGCCGACTATAACAACCACGACCCCTATCAGCACTATGGTACTGAATGGACCGGCATCTGGGGCGCCCCCGTGGATGCGGAACGACTCGTGTACACGTCTCCCCTGCGGGTGAATTCACCTTTTCCCATCTCCGCCATTTGCCAGCATTGGTCGGAGCCCGCCATGCATCCGTGGCTGCCGCAGGTCGCGTTCAACTGGGATACCCAGCGCTTCTTCGTGGCCTGGCGAGAAACCTCCGCTGACCACCCCTGCAACGACACCCGGCAGACTCACATCCGCGCCACCTATGTCGATTATTTGTACCGATACCCCCCGCACAAAAACATGATCATTTCCACGGCCACCGGCGCCTACCCGGGCGTGGAGCAACCGCTCCATCCCGCCATCGCTTCCATCCCCGGAGGCGCTCTGATAACCTGGGATGACAACCGCAACGCCGGCGCCGGCGACGCTCGCGATCTCTACGGACAAACCTACGTGCCGCCGCCGAGCGACGCTTGCGCCAACGCCGTACCGCTGGCGCCGGGTTGGGCCCTCGGCTCGCTGGTACACGCTACGACTGACGGCAGTTGCTCGTGCGGGGGCGTCGGCGGCCCCAACACCGAACCTGATGTGTGGGGTTTCTACACGGCTCCGGCGGATGGGGCGGTGAGGGTCCGAACCTGCGGGACCAACGACTGGGGCGCAATCGATGCCGGAATGGACACGGTGCTGTCCGTCCATTCCGGCTGCCCGGGGAGCATCAACCACGAGCTCCCGGGCGCCTGCAACGATGACTGGCCCTACGGTTCCGCTCCGACCGCCTGCAATGGGCCGTGGCCGTTCCTGGACGCGGGCGCCAGCCGCGACTCGGCCCTGACGGTACCCGTCACCACCGGCCAGACCATCTGGATTCGCCTTTCGAAATTCCCTGCATCCGCGGCCGGAGTTTTTTACTTCCTCTTGGGTTTCATCGTGCCGCCGGATTTCGATCAGGATGAGGACGTAGACGCAGATGATCTGGCCGCGTTAGAGGCTTGCGCATTGGGCCCGGAAGTTCGGGTGACTCCCGACTGCCAGTTGAAAGACCTGGATCATGACGGCGACGTGGACCAGGACGACTTCGGGACCTTTCAAAGGTGCTACAGCGGAAGCGGCATACAGCCCGAACCGACCTGCGCCAACTGATGGACCGTAACGATTCCCGAGGGTACGCCGTCAAAACCGGCTGGCTACGCTAAATCCGGCTGGCTGCACCGGCTTGCTTTCGCTGCGCGCTCTCCGGTTCCACCGGCGAATTCGAGCTTCGTCATTCGTCATTGATTGGTCATTCGGATTTCGCCATTAGTCATTCTTTGGACATTGGGATTTGGACATTGGTCATTCTTTGATGCTTGGCTCCCGGCCCCTGGTTATTGCCTACCCGAGTCTACCCCGCAACTCCCCCACCGTCACTCCCAGCACCGGATGCATCACCTCCGCCGCGATCTCGGCCAGCGGCGCGAGCACGAACCACCGCTCGTGCATCCGCGGATGCGGCACAATCAGGTCGCTGGTCTCGATGACCGCGCTGTCGAACAACAGCAGATCCAGATCGATCGTCCGCGGCCCCCAGTGCTCGCGCCGTTCCCGCCCCAGCTCATGCTCGATGGCCATCATCAGCGACAGCAACCCGTGCGGCTGCAACATCGTCTCCAGCCGGCCGGCCGCATTGAGATACATCCCCTGCCCCGGCGGCCCCCCCACGGCCTCGGTCTCATAGAGCGACGACAGTTGGACGTCCAGCACCATGGGCGCCGCCCGCAACCGCTCGGCCGCCCCCTCGATCAGCGCCCGCCGGTCCCCCAGGTTCGATCCCAATCCGATATACGCCGTGTGCACGGTGTTCATGACCAACCTCGCCGCGCCCTGACAGGCGGCCTGGCATTCTACGCAAACCCCGGCCACCGGCCATTCCCTCACTCCTAATTCAGTATCCCCCGTCCACGATGCTAACCACCGCTTTCGCCCCGGGCAAGAAAAACATCAGGAACACTCCATCCAGGCTGCTCCCCTGGCCGATCATAATGGAAAAAGGCGCCGCCCTTACGGCCAGGGAAGCTGTTTCTCATTGCCACAAGGGGCTTTATAGCCGTTAATGGTTGTGCCGGGCGATGCTCCCGCGGTGCGGCGCCGGGCGGTGTTGTCGTCATCCGTTGATGGCCGCGGCCGGCCCTTTCGCCACCAGGCGAAGGGTCCGTTATGATGGTGGGTCAAGTATTGCATCCTGACGACAGGAAACCAGGGTCAACAGACAAAGGACGATTGGACATCCCTATGCACGCTTACGCATTCGGCAAGACGCCCAGGATCGTCGTAAAGGTCCTCGCTCTGACTGCGCTGCTGGCCATCCTCAGCGGACAGCAGTGTCTCATCACTCCCGGGCCGGACAACCGGACTCCCCCGGTGGAGTTCCAGCCCGAGCCCAGGGTGCGTCTCGAAACCACCAAGGGGTCCATCCTGCTGCAGCTCTTCGCCTACCAGGCCCCCCGGACGGTCGAGAACTTCGTCCAATACGTGAACGACGGCTTCTACAATGGCCTCATCTTTCATGACGTCATTGCCGGCCAGTCCATCACCGCCGGCACGTACACCGAGGATCTCACGGCCCGGGAAACCCGCGAACCCGTCGTCAACGAGTCCAACAACGGCTTGACCAACCGGCGCGGCCGGGTGGCGCTGGTCGAACCGGACGGCTCCGGCACGGGCACCGGCACGTCCGCCTTCATCATTCTTCTGGCCGACCAGCCCAGCCATGACTTCAACCTCAAAACCGGCAAGCGCGGCCGCACCGTCTTTGGCGAAGTGATCGAAGGCATGGACGTCGTTCAGGAAATCGCCAAGGTCAAAACCACCGACAACGAAGCCTCCGATTACAGGATTCTGCCCAACGTCCCCATCGAGCCGGTGATTATTCTCTCCGCCTACGTAGATGATGGCCGGTTCACCGGTCCCAACAATCCCCCGGTGGCGGATGCCGGCCCGGACCAGTTCGTCCGGGTGGGCGATGTCGTCATTCTCAGCGCCGCCGCCAGCAGCGACCCCGACGGCGAGGAAATCACCTTCCGCTGGCGCCAAATCTCCGGCCCGCCCGTCACCTTGAGCAGAACCGACGTCACTTCACCGGGTTTCGTCGCCACGACCGTAGCCACGCTGGTCTTTGAGTTGACCGTTACAGACGAACGTGGGTTGAGCGACACCGACAGCGTCACCGTGTCGGTCAGTTCCCCCGACAACAACCCTCCGGTGGCCAATGCCGGGCCGGACCAGGTTGTCCGCACCGGCCAGGTCGTCGTTCTCGCCGGGTCTGCCAGCAGCGACCCCGCCGGCCAGCCGCTCCCCTATGCCTGGACCCAGACGGGCGGCACCGCGGTCATCTTGAGCAATCCGGCCGTCGCCCAGCCCACCTTCACCGCACCGGCCGCGGGCGGCACGCTCACCTTTGAGCTGACCGTCACCGACTCGCTCGGCGGAACGGCCACCGACGACGTGACCATCACCGTCAGCCCCCTGTCCATTGCCAACGCCGGCGACGACCAGAATGTAGTGGCCGGGACTACGGTGACGCTGCACGGCAGCGCCACCAGCCGACCGGGGGCGACCTTCTCCTTCTCGTGGAGCCAACTCTCCGGCCCGCCGGTCACCTTGAGCGATCCCACGGCGGCGGAACCCACCTTTACCGCACCGGCCGAATCCGGGCTGCTGGTTTTCCGGCTGACCGTCACCGACGACCTGGGCTCCACCGGGACTGACGACGTGACCATCACCAACTATATCCAGACGCCCAGCGGCCTGCGCTATGCCGACGTCGTCAAAGGCGACGGCGACCTGGTGACAGAGACATCCATCGTCTCCGCTCTCTACACCGGCAGGCTCGATGACCAGAACGGCGCGATTTTCGACAGCACCGCCAACCGCAACAACGAGCCGAGCGAGTTCCCGCTCCAGAGCGTTATTGACGGCTGGACGGAAGGTCTGGGCAACTACGACATGCGGGTCGGCGGGAAACGTCTGCTGATCATTCCTCCCGACCTGGGCTACGGCCCCGGCGGCAACCCGCCACGCATTCCGCCAAACGCCACCCTCTGGTTCGAGGTCGAAATCGTAGGGGTAAGATAGGAACGGAGAGCGAGGACGCCATCGCAGCAGTGACCGTTGACTAATTCCATGCCCCTTCTTTTCGACAACATCACGCACGCCGTCGGCCGCACGCCCCTGGTGCGAATCAACCGCATCATCCAGGCGCCGGCTACCGTCTACGCCAAGCTGGAGTTCTTCAACCCGCTGTCCAGCGTCAAGGATCGGATCGGATCGGCCATGATCGAAGCCTACGAGCGCGATGGCCGGATCGACCGCCTCACACCCATCATCGAGCCCACCTCCGGCAACACCGGCATCGCGTTGGCCTTCGTCTGCGCCGCCAAGGGTTACCGGCTGATCCTGACCATGCCCGACAGCGCCTCCGTCGAGCGTCGCAATCTGCTCAAGGCCTTGGGCGCTGAACTGGCCCTCACCCCCGCTGCCGAGGGCATGCGGGGCGCGATCGCCCGGGCCCATGAACTGGCCCGCCGAATGCCCGGCGCGGTCATCCTCCAGCAGTTCAGCAATCCGGCCAATCCCGAGGTCCACCGCCGTACCACCGCCGAGGAAATCTGGCAGGACACCGACGGCCGGGCCGACATCCTCGTGGCCGGCGTCGGCACCGGCGGCACCATCACCGGCGTCGGCGAGGTCATCAAGCTGCGCAAACCGTCTTTCCAATGCGTCGCGGTGGAACCGGCCGCCTCGCCGCTCATCACTCAGACCCGCGCCGGCCAACCCCTCACCCCCGGTCCTCACAAGATTCAAGGCATCGGCGCCGACTTCATCCCCAAGGTGCTCAATCTCGACATCATCGACGACGTGGTCCGCGTCACCGACGAAGACGCCTTCGCCTGGGCCCGCCGTGCCGCCCACGAGGAGGGCATTCTCTGCGGCATCTCTTCCGGCGCCGCCCTCTGTGCCGCCAACGAAATCGCCCACCGCCCCGAAAACAAAGGCAAACTCATCGTCACCATCCTCGCCAGCGCCGGCGAGCGCTACCTCTCCACCCCCCTCTTCGCCCTCCCCGAATGATCTCGCGCGATAGTCACACGGATCCCAATTGAATCCTGTACGTTGGGTGTTCCACCCTTTCAGAGGTAGGCTCGCGAAGATTCAGACAATCAGCAGCGCAGCAACCAACAACCAGCAGAAGCCTGATGGGTGGCCCACCTCTTCCAGAGGTGGGTTCACGATTTGGAAAACCAATGCGGGGCGGATGGCATCAACCGCAAGCTCCGTTGAAAGCCGGAGTGAGTCTGTGGCTGGAGACCTGTTTGTCGCTCAGGTAATCGCCAGTGGCCCCGAGAGGGGCCAGGTGAGAGTAGCCACCAGTGCAGCGAAGCGGAACTGGTCGTTGCGCTGCTCACGGCAGTACCGAACACCGGAACGGTCATACACAGCACGGCTCAAGAGTCATAGCTCACCAATCGCGCGGCCGGCTGCGCACCATCGCGTATGGCCGGATGGTGCTTCTTCCCCTTTCGCAGCTCAGCGAACCGCGATGCAATCGGTGGGTCGCTCAACAATGGGGCGGCTACCCCTCCGACGCGACAATAGCACCTAAGTCTTTGACTGGCAATGCAAGAGAGGTGGTTGAGCGTCACTATCGTACGTAGGCGGCGCGCAGCTTGTATCGTAGGTTTCCGTTGGGTTGTGTTCGGTAATACACGACATCAATCAGTGTGGAGGATATAGCATGTCATCGTGTCGGACGAAAATGGTTTATACGGTAATCACCGTATCTGCGATGTGTGTCGCCTCGGCGTCGGCTGCCGTATTGTTCGAGACAACACCCGACTTCTCAGGCAATACAGGTGCTGCGTTCTCAAACAGCGTCAGCGGAACCGGGCAGCTCTACGCCAGCAGTTTCATGCTGGACGCGGACGCGAACGTGACCGGCTTCACCTGGATGGGCGTCAACACCGGCGATATGAGCAACGTATCCAGCTTCAACCTGGAAATCTGGAGCAACACCCTGCTCTACGACGTCTACGACGTGCCGGGCGAGCGTCTGGCCAGTTGGACGGTGCCGTTGGCGGACGCCAACATGTTCAACACCGGCCAGCAGATTTACAATCTCGACGTCTACAGCTTCGCCGCTGGACTGGATTCGCAGTTCGCGATCGAGGCCGGGCAAACCTACTGGCTGACGGTCTACGGCAACAGCGAGCCGAGCAGCATGTTCGCCTGGCTCTATGCCAGCCCCAGTCCCGTCGTCGACGGAGCCACCTATTCCGTTCAAGGCGTCCAGGGCGCGCAGTGGTGGTCCGCCACCCGTGAGACCACCTTCTCCGTGATAGGCGACATAGCGCCCGAGCCGACCACAATGGGCCTGCTGGCCCTGGGCAGCCTGGTAATGCTCAGGCGTCAGCGCCCCGCACAACCGGAATCTTGAATCACCACAGTGCAAGGTCGTAGCGGCCGGCCCGGGTCCCCGGTGAAAGCTGGATGCCGGCCGCTTTCCGGGCAAAACGGCCGGTACTCAAGCCCGGCCACCACAGCAAATGGCCCACTTTGCGCTGTAGGGTGAATTCACAACCGCAGAATGAGAACAGGCGGGCCTGAAGACTCGCCCGCTGTTGATTGCACGACGGCCATATTCCCGCGCTGCCCCCCTACCTTTCGCCCGCACCATCGGTTACCATTTCTGTGCGTGGTCACCTGGAATACGCAGAAGCAACGATGAATTTACCCTACCAACTTCTCGCCCTTGATGTTGACGGCACGCTCATGAACTCGCGTAACGAACTGCCCGAGGCTAACCGCCTCGCGCTGCGCCGCGCCCATGACGCGGGCCTCAAGATTTCCCTGTGTACCGGCCGGTCGCTCACCGAGGCCCGTGCCGTCCTCGATGCCATCGGCCTGGATCTCGATGCCGGCATCTTCGTCTTCGGAGCCATCGTCAGCGAACTACCCGCCGGCCGGACGCTCGCGCGGGCCCCTCTGCCCCCGGAGCTGGCCGACAGCGTGCTGCACTTTTTTCAGTCCCGCGACTTTCCCGTCCTGATCCTCTACGACGTGGCGGAAGCCGGCGTTGATTACCATCTCATCCCCGGCCGGCGCAATATGGAAGCTTACCAGGCCTGGGCCCGCCGCTCACCCACCCGCGTCGAACAGGTGGATGGATGGGGCCCCGGAAGCCATCTGCCGCTGCGCATCGGCGTCATTGACGACCCCGCCCACATCGACGAAACCATGGCTGAGTTGAGCAGCGCCTTCCCGCCATCGGCGCTCAAGTTCAATGCCATCTACGCTCCCAACTACCGCCTGCACGTCGTCGAGTGCTTCGCCCCGCACGTCAATAAATGGTTTGGCATACAGAAGTTATGCGATTCGCTGAGCATCCCCGGCTCTCAGGTGGTGGCGTTGGGCGACGACGTCAATGACGTGGAGATGATCGCCCGGGCCGGCCTCGGCGTGGCCATGGGCAATGCCGTTGAGCCCGTTCGAGCTGCGGCCCGGCTTCAAGTGGCCGTCAATGACGACTGCGGCGTGGCCGAACTGATCGACCGGCTGCTGACCGGGCAAGTCCCCGCGCCGCGAGACGAGCGGTAGGCGCAACTTCCCCCCTGCGACCGTAAGGTTAAAGCCCGAGTCGAACCCGCGGGAAAAACCCCAAGCACCGGCCGGTTGACACAGATTCGCTTCGACGGTTGTCCGTCCGCTGAAGTCCTGGTACAATTGTCTCTTAACGGGTAATGGGGGGGGCGATCAAAGGGCCGAGCCATTTGAGCCGGCCGCGATAGTGGATGTGATTGGACTACTCTGCTCTGGTGGGGAGTGATGATGGCCATCGCACACTTTTCTTCCGAACCGTCAGTGACCGCCGCCCGCCCCTCTCCATACTTCTCGGCCGGCTTGACCGATCCCATTCTCGCGACCAGGGCCCGCGCCCGGCGCCGATGGGCCGCCCGAACCACGGTTGTGCTCAGTTTGACCGGTATTCTCCTCGTGCTCACGGTGGTTTGGCGACGGGATACGGATACCCGCAATAGCTGGCTTCGCTTCGCTCATCGCTCTGCCGTGGCCGTACAGGCCCAACTCGACCAGACCGGACTGTTGCCGGCCGATCTGCCGCCTGCTGGTGGTTCCTACTCGTTCCATTATGCCTCCTACTACGACCGCTTCTACGCACAGCGCGTCTCCCGGCCGGTGCTCATTGCCATCTCTCCCGTTGTGCCGCTGACGTTTCGATCCGACGGCCGCAGCGTGCTCATCTACGAAAACGGCAAAGTTCGCGCCGCCTGGATGACCATCGCCGAGTTTAACGCCGCTTACATAAGCCAACTGGCCGATCAGGACCGCTTCGAACAGGAACGCCTCGCCGAGGTCCCGTACATTCCCTGATTGGAACCACGAAGACGCGCGGCCCCCTTTCGCCGGCGCGCCATGGATCGAGGGTTCAGAGCTCGGGAAACCCGGACTGCCCGCGTCTCGATGACGGAACCGGCGCATCCAGCGTCGTCCGTCCACCCGAGCCCGCGTTGCCGGACCTGTCGCAAGATGGCGCAGGGCTATTTACAATAGCCCCCATGCAAGACGCTCATGAAGCAACCCCCGGAACGGCATGTCCTCTGGCCCAGGCGGTCAGACTGACTCCAGACAAAATCATCAACCCGGCCCTGCTGACCGAGGCCGGCCGATTCACCCTTGATGACAAGATTCTGGTCATTCTGGCCGCGGGCAAAGGCACGCGCTTCGGGCAAAACCCCAAGTGCATCCAGCCCGTCCACGGCACGCCGCTGGCCCGACACTCCATCGACGCATTCCGCTGGTTGACCACCTCGCCGGTCGTCTGCCTGGTGGGCTATCGCCACGAGGAAGTTGCCGCCGCCCTGGGCGACGACAATCTCTATGTGCTCTCCGACAACCCCACCGGCGGGACCGCCTTCCCAGCTTTCGAGTCGCTCTGCATACCGGGCATGCTCGAGCACAACCCGCTGCTGATCATCACCATGGGCGACCGGATCGTGCCCTCACGCATCTTCCGCTGGCTGTGGGAAACCCACCTGGCCGGTTCGCGGGAGGCGGACCTCACGTTCCTGACCGCCCGCTACGAACCCGCGCGCATCGCCGGCAAGGGCCGCGTTCTGCGCGACGAACACGGGCGGGTGATCCGCATCATCGAGGAGCGCGACATCACCGCGGAGAAGGACGACCTCGCCCGTCAGGCGCTGCTGTCACTGACGGAAGGCAACTGTCCGCTGTACGCCGTGCGCGCTGCGACGCTTCACCGCTATCTGTCCGGTTTCACCAATGACAACGCCCAGCAGCAGTACTACCTCACCGACATCGTCGAGGCGATCAGCCGGGATGGCGGCGACATCCGCACGATCACCACCACGCCGGCCGATGCCGACTACGACCTGCTCTGCTCCGACGTGACCCGGCCCATGGATCTGGCCCTGCTGGAAGGCAAACTGGCCTCGGCCCGCGGCCTGTTCGCCGAACGGCTGGAAGTCGAAGAGGCGGCCCGGGCCATCGCTGCCGACCGGCCGCCGGGGCAGGTCGCGTCCATCGCCGGCCAGCTCGAAGAGTTGTACTCGGCCAATGCCCGCGAGAAACTCGGCTTCCGCCACGACTGGCCCGTCGGCGTCGGCATCGCCGGCGGGCGGCTGCGCATCGCGTTCATGCATCCGGACATGGTCCGTTTCTTCGGGCCCGCCTGGCAGATGCCCATCGGCGCGGGCAATGCGGACGGGCGCGATCAGATCGTCGTCCTCGCCCAAGGCGCCGATGACCGCCGGCTGCATCTGTATCCCCTCGACCCGAAGTATCGCGAAAGCGTCAACTACATCCCCTCAGACCACGATGCCATGTATCCCGGCCGGGACGTCTCCGATTGGCACACCTATGAGGGCTTCGGCACCCGCATGAGCGAGACGCTGCTGTTGTCGCTGGGTTATTTCAACGACGAAGAACTGGAGACCCGCCGGCGGAAAGGGCTGCCGTTGCCCCCACCGTCCCTGTGGATCAGCAACAACATGCGCCGGCCGTTCGCCCTGGTGGGCAACGCCATCGCCTCCATGCGAACCTTGCGCGAGGGCGGCCTGGGGGCCAGGGTCCAGGAGTATCTCGGGAAGCAGACTTTCAAAGGCCTCCGGCTGGTCTGCACCGGCAACATTCCCCAGGGCGGCTTCTCCAGCTCCTCGGCCGTCACCGTCGCCACCAAGAATTCCATCAACGCCCTGTTCGATCTGGGCATTCCCACCGACATGCTCGTACACCTGGCCTGCCAGGCCGAGTACGGCACCGGCGTACGCGCCGGATCACTCGACCAGGCCACCGAGCAGAAGGGCAAGGCCGGGCAGGGCGCGCTGATCTCCTCCAACCCGCGCGATAATTATCGCATCATCGCGACCTATCCCGTGCCCACCGACAGCATCGCCCTCATCTTCCCCTACAGCGTCGAGCGCGACCGCGAAGCGTGGCGATGGTCGTGGGACGCCTACGCGGAAACGTCCGGCACCGGCCGGCCAACCACCGGCGAAATGCGCAAAATGACCGGAAAAGCGGCCGAAATCGCCGCCCTTCTGATCAAACTGCCGCTGGATGTCGATTTCTTCAAGCGGATCGAAGAAGACCTGGTCACCGACGGGCTGCTCAACCGCGAGAGCCGCTCGTGGATCTGTTCCGTGCTGCGCGCGCTTCCATTGCTGGCTACTCAAGACGAGCTGCGCGAGCGGGCGCGGGCCAACTTCGACTGGTACGTGGGCGAGCTGATGGAATGCAGCCGGCTCACCCGGCCTGAGGCCATCCGGAAGGCCGAGAACACCATTGCATCCGCCTTTGCCGGCTGGCACGACCCGGTGCTGCGGCGCACCACCGCAACGGGACACGTCGTGGAGGAGAAAGGCGTGCCGCTGCGGGCCATGGTCGCTTACCTCTTCGGCGAGGTAGCCAAGAACTTCTACCTGATCCATCATCCGGATCAGTGGATCGAGTACGTAACCCGCTCACAAATGGGCGACCGCGGCTTCGAAATCGATCCGGAGCGTCTGCCCCAGCGCGAAGCCATGGAGCGCGAACTGGAATGGGAGCAGGGGCTGGCCGGCCCGGAGCTGCTGAATTGCTGGCTGGAGCGACACGGGGCCAGGCCCTTCGACTTCAACCGCGGGCTTGACGATGCCTCCCTGTCGCCGGAGAACCCGCCGGAATTCCACCACCTGGAAGGCTCGAGCTTCTTCCGCGGCCTGGCCCTCATCGACCTGGCCGAGGCCATGCTCAAGCGGGCCTTCGGGGAAAATGCGATCGCGGTCCGGGTCAACGCCGCCGGCCAGGGCGATTACTTCCAGGTACACATCGACAAGCGTTCCGCCAGTGTGGAAGACGTGGAGCGGTTCATCCGGCTCGCGTTTTATCGCCGGTTCGGCATCGGGCCTGATCCCGAGTTCGTCACCTGCCACCCCGGCGGCGGCGCGGCCGGCGTTCGCCTGAGCCGCTACGACCTGGTGCCGCAACTAATCCGAACTCTGCGGGCATTGGCTCCCGGCGCGTAGTTGGCAGGGGTTCCCTCGGTTCCAGCGCACTTGGCCCTACAACCCGTATTGGATGTTCCGCCCGGCATGGTCCAGGTCCGGCCACAGTCCTTCGCTGACCCCGGCCAGCAGGGCCGCCCCATAGGAGGATTCCTCACGATGGCGCGGCACGCGCACCGGCCGTTTGAGCCGGGCGCTGATGATCTCGCGCAGTACGGCATTCTTGCGCACCGCGTTGCCGGAGGCCACGACGGTATCGTGTCGCGCCCCCACTGCTCCGCCGGCGAAATCGTGAAACGCGGCCAGCTCCTGGGCCATCCCTTCGAGGACCGCCCGTGATACGTTGGCCAGCGTGAAATTGTCCAGCGAGATGCCCTCGAAGGATGCGCGCAGATGCGGGTCCGCCCGTGTGCCGGCCAGCAGCGTGCGGGCCGTCAGGCCGTCCGCACCGCCGCGGGCCGACGCCGCCAGCGCACAAAGCTTCGTATAGATCGCCTCCGGATCGGGTGTGACGCCGAACTCCCGCAGCCAGTTTTGCACCACCTCGTTGAGCCAGGCGAAGGCCCGCCCGCCGCAAAGGCTCGCCCCCACCAGCAGGTAGCGATTCTGCGGCAGGTAGCGTGTCTCCATGCCCGGCACGCTCACGAACTCCGGTACCGCCCAACTGATCTGCCCACCGGTACCGATATTCACCAGGATGGTCTGCTCGATCTGGGCGCAGCTCCCCAGCAGGCTGGCCTGGTTGTCGCCGATGGCGTTGCATACCGGCGTCCCCTGCTTGAGGCCCGTTGCCGTCGCGACCGACGATGACAGGTGCCCGATGATCTCCCCCGACGGCCGGACAGGCGGCAGGAACCTGCCCGGTAAGGCCAGGGCTCGAACAATCTCCTCATGCCATTCCAGGCGCGTCAGATCAAAGATTCCCGCGCTGCCCGCATCGCTGGGATCGGTAACGGGAAGCTGCCCGACCAGAGCGCCGGCGATCCAATCGTGCACGAAACTGACCCGGGCGGTTCCGGCCGGCAGCTCGCCATTGCGATACAGCCAGTAGAGCGTGCTGCCCATGAACCCGCTGGCCGGCCGGCATCCGCAGGAGGCCCAAGCCGTCTCCGGCACGCGCGCCCGCATGCTGTCGAGCCAATTCCGGCCGCCCCCGGCCGATTCCAGGCAACGACCGTCCTGCCAGGTGATGAGATTACCCAAAGGCCGGCCGGCGGCGTCCACGCACAACATGCCGTGCATCTGGCCGGTCAGGCCGATGGCCGCCACGTTCTGCACCCGGGCGGTCAGCCCGCGCAAGACCTCCAGGACCCGCTCGCGAATCCGCAATGGATCCTGTTCCGCCCGGCCGGCCGGCAAGTCGGGCACGACCGAATCGTTGGGCCGTTCCACCGATGCCACCATTTCGCCGGCCGGATTCACCGCCACGCCGCAAATGGTCGTCGTGCCAATATCGAGCCCAAGTACGACGGCTGACGTGTTCATCGCGAGCTTCACGTTTCTGGTCTCCTGGCGAATCACCCCCTCTTCACCGCGGAGTGGAGCGCGCCCACGCTCCGCCTCGGGCATGCCACCCATCAACATGCCGGCAAGCCGCACTGCTCATCCGTGCAGTGACACCCCTGCGCAACCGGCGATGCTCCGTTTGTCGGAGCTTACCTGAGCCGCTTGATCCGGATGTTCCGGAACTCCACCGGGTCACCGTGGCCCATGAATCCGACGTATCCATCCGTTCGTTTCATGCCCGGGTGCGGCCGGTCGTCGAGCGGTTTCTCGATCTTGCTCAGGTCGGCGTCGGTGATCTTCGTCCCGTTGAGGAACACCTGGATCCGGGGTCCGTCGACGATCACCTCCTGATAGTTCCACTGGCCCACCGGCCGCAGATAACCCTTATGCGCGGCGGCCAGACCATACACCGACCCGGTGAACTGCCATTCCTTGATGGTTTTATACTGCGGATCGCCGTCATCCAGGATCTGAATCTCCATCCCGCTGAACGTTCCGCCGCGCTTGGTGTCCGGCACGCGGAGCAACAACCCGTTGTTGCCGCCGGGCGGCAGCTTGAACTCGAACCGGATGGCGAAGTCGCTGTAGATGTCCTTCAGGAAAATGTCGCCACCGTGGTTCTTGCCGGTGAAGGTCAGCACCCCGTCCTTGGCGGTGTATTTGTCCGTCTCGCCGATCCAGCCCTCGAGATCCTTGCCGTTGAATGCATTCCTGAAGCCCTCGCTGCCGCGCGTCTGGAGCATTTTGTTGGCTTCTTCCGCGTCAATCTCGCGAATGAAGACGTTGCGGAAGCGCATCTCGCCGCCATGGGTCTGAAGCTGGATGGGGCCGGTCGGGGGCATGGGCTTGCTGCGGTCCCAGAAGTTTTCCATGACCGCCCAGTCCACCGTCTGCGTGCCGTTGAGCCAGACGCTCACCCGCTCGCCCACCATGAGAATGCGGAACGTGTTCCACTCGCCCACGGGTTTGTCGGCCACGGCCGGCGGGAACTTGCCGGGCGCGCCGTCACTGTTGTTCCACAGGGCTCCCGAGCCCCGGTCGGCGCCTGCGGCTTTGACGCTCTCGTTCTTCGGGTCCCAGATCTGGACCTGCGGCGTGCCGCGCAGGTAGATGCCGCTGTCGGTGTTGGGCGTCATCATCCGCCAGTCGACCAGCAGCTCGAAATCGCGGTAATCCTTGTCCGTGGTCAGGTAAACGCCTGCCCCATCATTGATGATCTCGCCGTTCTCGACCCGCCAGTGCTTGCGCATGTCCGCGTCGGCTTCTTTTTGCCTGGCAGCCTTTTCCTCCGGGCTCCACTTGGCGATCTCGTAGGGGTTGACGTGGCCCAGCCCGCGCCAGCCGGACAGGTCCTTGCCATTGAACAGAGACTTGAATCCCTTCGGGGGAACGTTGGCGGCCCTGTCGGCCGTCTGATCCGCAGCCCAAACCGCGCCGGAAAGGAAGAGGCCGGCAACAATCACAGCAAGCTTTCTCATGCAACACCTCCCGTTATGCGAAGGGCAAATCTTAGCCGAACCCCCGCGGCAAATAAAGAAGCGGCCGCGCACCTCCCGGTAGCGCGACCGCTTGACCCCACATTCCCCTATCGCTGCAGGCTCGCCAACAGCCCGTATGCTGAAACTGGATGCCGGATCAGAACTCGTTGTAGGGCTTGCCGGATTCACTGAGCTCGGAGGAATTGGCGATGATCTCACCCGTATCGCAATTGTAAATCCACGCGTACCCGCCGGACTCGTCCACCGTCAACGGCGTTTCGCCGCTCTCGACCTTGACGCTTCTGCTCGTGCCATTGGTCCCCACCACCAGGGTCGGGATGCTCTTGGCCAGATAAGGCCCCAGGGGATGGTCGGCATCTTTGAAGGTCGAGACCTCGCCCCTGATGTTGCTGAACATGGTCAACTGCGCCTCGAAGGCCTTGTCGGCTTCGCTGTAGCCATCCGGCGGCAGCTTGCCCGGGTAAACGCCATTGTGCTCGCTGGCATACAGCTCAATGGCATTTCGCAGAATGGACAAATTGCTTTTCAGCGCGGCATCACCTGCCCCCTTACTGGCCTGGGTAACGCGTGGAATCGCGATGGCGGCAATCACGCCGATGATCACGATCACGATCACCAGTTCCACCAGGCTGAAACCTGACGCTTTTTTGTTAGACATGTGCCATTCCCTCGAAAAGAGTTTTGCCACGTCCAGGCGGATCAGTCTGCCCGGCGCAATCTGACATGAGCTACATCGTCGCGCCGGACAGGCGCCTTGATATTCCGGATGCAAGAATACGATTCATTTCGGCCAAAAGAGAAATGATTACTGAAGGCCCATAAAAACGGCCTCTTCGGAGCCTTCCCCGGCAGGTTTATTGGCGCGCTTGCAGGGGATGAGCGCGCGTCCTCTAACCGCCGTGCAGCCGTTTCAGAAGCGCGGTGGATGAGTGGTCCTTGGGATCTCCCACGCGGGCCAGGCGAATGCCCAGCCGCTTCAGCGTGGGATACTCGGGCAAGTTTTCGGGCGTGTAATCGGGCCCTTTGGCGTGTACATCCGGGCGCACCAGTTCCAGCATGGCGTCGCACGTGGGCTCGTCAAAGCAGGTCACCAGGTCCACCGCCCGGAATGCCGCCACAATCTCCATCCGCTCCGCCAATGGCTGCAGCGGACGATCAGGGCCCTTGTACCGGCGGATGGATTCATCGCTGTTGACCGCCACTACCAGCACGTCGCCTTCGGCGGCCGCGCCTTCCAGGTAGCGCACGTGACCGACATGAATAAGGTCGAAAGCCCCGTTGGCAAAGACAATGGACTTGCCCGCCGCGCGGAGCCGCGCCGCTTCCTTCTTGAGTTCGTCGCGATCGGTAATGATTTGAGCCATAATCCGATGAGGATCGATAACTGATGGTCTTCCGCCGGAAAACCTCTGGTCGCTCGTTCGGGCGGGCCTCCCGCCCCGCGACAGGTACGACTTACCGCGCCGCGGCGGCCACCGATGCCCGCAATTCCACGGGCGACGCCGTGGCGGCCCCCTCCTTCATCACCACGACCGCCCCGGCATGATTGGCCAGGCGGCAGGCCGTCTCCATGTCCGCCCCGCCGGCCAGGGCCGCGCCCAGCAGGGCTGCCACCGAGTCGCCCGCCCCGGTTAAGTCCACGATCTCCTCGCTGCCCACGGCCGGTATGCGCACCACCCGCCCATCGGCGCTGAGCACCATCCCCTTGTTCCCCAGCGTCACCACGGCGGCCTTCACCCCCAGGCGCGCCGCGAGGCCGGCTGCCAGTTCACACTCATTTTCGAAGGTCAGACCCAGGGACCGCGCCGCGGATTCAGCCTCTTCCTCGTTGGGCTTGACCACCGTCACCCCCTGGAAGCGAAGCGTATCGTAGCGGGAATCAGCCACCACCGGCTTGCGCGAAGCGATCTCCCGAAGCAACGCACGCGAAGCCTCGTCGAACGCGCCGTAGCCGTAATCGCTGACGACCCAGGCGTCCACCTCGGTATCCACGGAAGCGATGCGGTCCCGCAATTGTGCCAGCAACTTCTCATCCGGGCGGGTGGACGGCTCGCGATCGAGGCGCAGCACCTGCTGGCGCGAGGTGAGCCGCGCGCCGGCGAGAAAACGCGTTTTGGTGATGGTGGTCCGACCCGGCGCGACAATGACGTGACGGCACTCCACCGCCCCGCCGGCGTCCGTGTCCGCCATGGTCGTCAACAGTTGCCGACCCGCCTCATCATCGCCCACCAAACCCACCACGCAGGCAGTGGCCCCCAGGGCCGCAATATTCGCCGCCACGTTCGCCGCGCCGCCGGGCCGGAACCATTCCGCCTCGTACCGGACGATCAGCACCGGCGCCTCGCGCGAAACGCGGTCGGTCTGGCCGCTCACGTAGCGGTCGGCCACGAGATCGCCCACCACGCCGACACGCGCGCCCGCCAGGCGGTCGATGGCGGCAAACAATGGTTCATGGGGTTCGCGATGAGACAAGGTTACGGAATTCGGGATTCAGGATCCAGGCTTCGGGCAAGCACCCGTTCAACTCGCCCGCCAAGTGGCCCAATTCGTATCCTCTACGACCCAACACCTCTGCGTTCTCTGTGCCCTCTGTGGCCAATTATCTCTGTGGCCTCTGTGGCTAAACACTCTGTGGCGTTCGCTCAGCGAGCAGTTCGCCGGCCGAGGCCAACACCATCTCCGTGCTGATCCACTTCATGCAGCGGTGATCCAGCGGGCAGCGACGCTTCATGCAGGGACCGCAGTGGACTTTGACCATCAGCGAACGCTCGCGCGGCGTGTCCGTTTCGGTCCACTTCGGATCGGTGGGGCCGAAAATCGTGACCACCGGCGTGCCAAACGCATTGGCGAAGTGGCGCGGCCCCGTATCGTTGGTCACCAGCAGGTTCGCCCGCTTGATGAGCGCCTTGAGCGGACCAAGCTTCATGACGGGGTTGTCCAGCACGGTGGCCGGACGCCGAAGATGCCGGGCCACCTCGCGGGCACAGGCAATCTCTTTGGGGCCGCAGGCGATGAAGACGGCCGCATCGTGCGCCTCGCCCAGACGGTCGGCCACCTCGGCGAACCGCTCCGGCAGCCAGCACTTGGCCGGCCCGAAGGAGGCGCCGGGATTGATGACGACAAGAGGCCGCCCGGGCGTCACGCCCGCCGCCGTCAGGGCCTGCTGGGCGATCGACTCATCCTCAGCAGTGGTAAACAATTCCGGACGGACCGGAACCTCGCGACTGCCCAGATAGCGGGCGATCGCCCCGTAGTACCGGATCATGGGGACGGGCACGAACTTGCCATCCGCCTTCTCCGGGAGCAGCTTGTCGGTGAGCAGCAAGCCCCGCCCTTCGCGGTCGTAGCCAATCCGCCGCTTGATGCCGGCCAGTCGGGCCAGCAGCGCCGAGCGGAAGGAATTGGTCAGCAAGATCGCCCAGTCGAACTTCCGTTTACGCAGTTGACCGGCCAGCCCGAGAAAACCCTGCCGGCGTGTATCCCGATCCCTGCCGGAGGGCCAGTGTATCACCTCATCCATCCAGTCGCCGCCCCCCAGCACATCCGCCACGTGGCTCTTGACCAGGAATGCGATGTGGGCCTTGGGATATGTCGTCCGGATGGCTCGCAGGGCCGGGGTGGCCAATACGAGGTCGCCGACCCAGTTGGGTAACACCACGAGAATGCGGTCCGCTGCGGACCGCTTGGCCGCCCCGTTATGACGAGCGGCCGGAAAAGAACCGTTTGAATCACTTGAAGATCGCGCCATATCACCGCATTCTACCCCACCCCGCCCCGATGCAAAAGGACGGCCGGGACCGGGTAGACACCTGCCCGGCCATCGCCCCATCTGAGTGTCCATGGGCATAAACAAAGCTGAGCAGGGCTGATGCCACCCCAAGCACACCGGCCTCGTGCTTGGGCTGCAATTTATGTCCTCTTTCCGCCTGCCCGCCGCTCAGGTTCCGCCGCTGAGGCCTGCCCCGGTGAGTGTCGCACCGAGCGTCCACCCGACCCAAAGAGGCCTCCAATAACCGCGCACGCGAACGTAAGTATTCAAATTTACAATTCTTATGAGTTCAAGAGGCCGCAGGACCGCCGGATAGATCCTGCCGCAGTACCGGAACCTGAAAAGGCGAAGGCCACACCCATCACAGCAGATCGCGGACAATCCAGAACGCTTCCGCGGCGGGCATGCCCACCACGCTGCCGCGAAAGCGGGCCAGTGCTTCGATGGCGGCAATGGAGCGGGCCGGGATGGCCTCGGCAAGCTGCGAGCCATATTCGCGCATGGCGGCCAGCTTGTCCGGCAACGTCGCACTGATGTCCACGTACCAGTTGGGCTCGAAGGCAGGCTCGATGCCGGGGGCCGACCAGTGCGTCTCGGAGACGGTCTCGTAACAGGCGATCCGGCCCACCCGGTGCCGCCGGCCATCGGGGCGCATGGCCACCATCATGGCGTCGAAGACCTCGCGGTGGTCCTGGTGACGATCGCCGGGGAAGGGAATCAACGCCAGGTCGGGCTTGGTGGCCACCACCAGCTTGGAGAATACCGCATTAAGCTTGTGCTCGGGGATGAGGTGGAGCGTGGTCACCGGCAGATCGAGAAAGAGGAGCTTTTTGACCCCCAGGACGGCGGCGGCTTTTCGCGCCTCCGAGCGGACCTGCCGGACCTGACTGGCCGGGAAAAGGGGCGTGCCCTTGGTGGCGATGGCGACAGTGATCGCATCGCCGCTCTGGACAAACCGGCGAATAGCCCCGCCGCAGCCGAGCACTTCGTCATCAGGATGGGGTGCGACTACGAGGACGTTCGCCATATCAGGTCAACTCCAGGGGGGCGGGCATCCTGCCCGCCTTCTCTACGTTCCACCGCCAGAACGCCTGCTGATGCCCTCTTCCAGTCGGCAACTTCCGCAGTCCTGTGGCCGCCGGGTTCTGTACCACCCGTCGCTGTGTAGCGGCCGGGCTCCGTACCGCCCGTTTTCGCTTGCGACTCGCGGAACCGCCAGAGCGGAAAGGGCACCAATGTCGTTTCCAGTACACCCGTTTCTCTTCGAATCAGGCGGGCAAGATGCCCGCCCTCCAATACAGCCGGCCGGCATTGCCGGGGGGCAGGCATCCTGCCCGCCTCATGGGCCGAAGCACGTAACGCCTGGACTGCAAAGGACACCGGCTCAGGTCAGCCTCTCGCCGGGGGTCCACGGCGCCGGGTCGCCGCCTTCCACTTCAATATCGGTTAGCAGCAACCGCCCGCTTGCGGCTTGAACCACCGGCCGGAATTCTCGGACCTCCACCACGGTGCCGGGGGAAGCCTGAACCGGCCCCGGGCCCAAGCGAGGGACCTGCGAAGCCATTGAGGCATCGTCCACCGGAGATGCCCGCCAGACGATCACCTTCCGCCCCTCGCCGCGGAACGTAAACGCCCCCGGGTATGGATGGCTGACCGCCCGAATGAGCCGGTAAACCTCCTCGGCGGGCTGGTTCCAGTCAATCCGGCCGTCCTCCGGCCGGCGGCGCGGGTAGTACGTCGCCCGGGCGTGATCCTGGGGCGTTCTGGGCACCTGGCCACTGGCGAACGCCGGGGCGAGATCCACGACCATCTGCTCCAACACAACATTCGTGCGCTCGATCAGGTCGGCGGCGTAGTCGTCCGGCAGCACCGGCACGGGGCGTTGGGCGATGATGTCGCCGGCGTCGGCCTCGTCGGTGAGGAAGAACAGGTTGGCCGCCGCCTGCTTCTGGAGCAGGATGGTCCAGGCCACCGGCGCCCGTCCGCGACCTTCCGGCAAGGGGGTGGGATGAAATCCAACCGCCCCGACGCGAGCCAACTGGCGGATTTCCGCCGGCACGAGTTGGGATATCCCTACTACGAACAGCCAGTCGGGCTGATGCTGCCGCAGGAACTCGGCCACGGCCGGTTCGGTAACCTTGTCGAAAGCCAGGAAGGGCACACCGGCCTGCTGAGCCAATGGCCGGAGGTCGTGGAAGTCGCTCACGGTGGCGGCATGTCGCTCATGCAGGCCGCACACCGCCGCCACGGGCAAGCCGCCGCGCAGCATCCCCCGCAGGGTCGCCGCGCTGGAACTCACGCTGCCGATCAGTGCCGCCTTCATGGGGGATATCAAAGCCGCTCCGGGCCGGGATTTCAAATCCCGGCCGGAAAGGCTATGATACTATGCCATGACACTGACCGCAGTCATTACGCCAGATCCTGAAGGGGGATATGTCGCCCTCAATCCCGAAACTGGGACTACCAGTCAGGGAGAGAGCGTCGACGAGGCCCTTGCCAACCTGAAAGAAGCGACGGAGCTTTACCTGGAGGAGTTTCCCCTCACCTCCCCAGGGAAAACGTTGATGACCACTTTCGAGGTCGCCGGTGCCTAAGCTACCTCGGATCAGCGGCGCGGAGTGTGTTCGGGCCTTGGAGCGGCTGGGGTTCGTCCGTGTTCGCCAGCGCGGCAGTCATGTGGTGATGCGCCGGGATGATCGAGGCTGCGTGGTTCCGATGCATCATGAACTGAAGGCCGGTACGCTACACGGTGTGCTGAAGCAAGCAGGGGTCGATCCAGACGATTTCCTCAAATCGTTAGCCTGACCAGCTTGTGGATCAAGCATACGGACTCTTCTCGAACGGCCGGACGAACCGGGCCTCGCCCAGCACGATGATCAGCAGCGTCTTGGCCAGAATCGACAGATCCAGCGCCAGGCTCATGTGATCCACGTAATACACGTCATATTTGATTCGCTCGTCCCAGGAGATCTCGGCGTTGCCGTTGACCTGGGCCAAGCCGGTGATGCCGGGGCGGACCTCCAGCCGGCGGCGCTGGAAGTCGTTGTAGGCCAGCACCTGTTCCATAATCGTGGGCCGGGGGCCGACCAGGGACATGTCGCCCTTGAGCACGTTCCAGAGCTGCGGCAACTCGTCGATCTTGAGCCGGCGGAGCACCCGCCCCACCGGCGTGACATTCGGATGCGAGAGCGGGACGATCTCCTTGGGGTCGTGCCGGTGATTGGCGGTCATGGTACGAAACTTGTAGGACAAAAACGGCACGCCCCCAAGGAGCTCGTCCCGCTCTCGCATCCGACTGTCACGCCGGTGGGGCGGGTGCTCCGCCGGCTC
>JAAXZI010000046.1 GCA_012719955.1 Phycisphaerae bacterium
ACACGGGGACAAGGGGACAAGGAGACCAGGGGATGAGGAAAGGAGAAGCGGTACGGATCAACGGAATTTCCAAACCGTGAGGCCGGGGATGGAATCGAAATGAAGGATGACGCTGTCAAGGAAGACCGTCTGCCCGTCCGGCACATCGAACGGCATGGCTCAGGACTCCTCGACGTCAAAGGACGGGTCACGGTTGATCGCCTCGGCATCCTCGGGCGCTATGTGAATAAGCGGAAGCTGCGCGAGTACTTCCTGGGCCTGCGAGACGTCTTTCTGCAAGCGACGGATGCTTACCTCGACCATCTCGCCCACGGCCAGGTCCAGCGGACCATCGGGCACGAGTGCCCACCCGTCGAAATGTGCGGTTAACGTCTGCATACCAGCAATTATATGTTTTGAGCGGCAACCGCAAGGGCGAAGACAGCATAGCCACCGGCACTCCTGAACCCTGAACCCCGAACCCTGAACCCTCATTCCTTCCCCCACCCTCTCATTCCGTATTCTCAGTCCGGAAGCTATACTGCAAGGATGACCCGAATCTGCGTCCCCATCATGGCTTCCACCGCCGGCCAGATGGCCCGCGAGATCGATGACGCCCAGGCGGCCGGCGCACAGATGATCGAGCTACGACTGGATTACCTCCAGGATCGCAATGAGGAGGGCATCCGGGCGCTGATGGAATATGCCGCCTGCTTCCCCGGGCAGATCATCGTCACCTGCCGGCTGGCCAGTGAAGGCGGACAATACAACGGCTCCGAGGACGCCCGGATGGAGCTGATGACCGCCGCCATCGGACCAGCCACCGACTTCATCGACGTCGAGTACGAGGCCTGGCGGCACTCCCCGCTGGTCAGTGAGCAAATTGGCCTGCAATGCGCCGGCGGCTGCGAAAGTCGCAACCCCCAGCTTCGCCTCATTCTCTCCAAGCACGACTTCCAACACACGCCCGCGGACCTGGACGCCATCTTCGACAAGCTGCTCCATTCGCACGCCGACGTGGTGAAACTGGCCTGCAAGGCCGAATCCATCACCGATTCGCTGCGCATGCTGGAAGCCCTGCGCAACGCCCGCAGGTCCCCGCTCAACAAAGGCGGACTCAGAGGCGTCATCGCTCTGTCCATGGGCGAGACCGGCATTCTCACCCGCGTGCTGGCCAGGAAGTTCGGCGCCCTGCTCACCTTTGCGGCCCTGGATACAGGCAAAGAGTCCGCCCCCGGCCAGCCCACCATCAAGGACCTGCGCGAGCTCTACCGCTGGGACGCGCTCAACCCGGCCACCAGGGTTTACGGCGTGGTCGGCTGCCCGGTGGCCCACTCCATGAGCCCGGCCATCCACAACGCCGCTTTCGCCGCGGTCGGCCACGACGGGGTCTACCTGCCCATGCGGGTGGAGCCCTCCTTCGAGGCCTTCGAGGCCTTCCTGGACGGCTGCCTGGCCCGGCCGTGGCTGGACCTGCGCGGCCTGAGCGTGACCATCCCGCACAAGGAAAACCTGCTGCGTTACGCGGAAGCCCGCGGTGGTGAAATCGATCCCCTCGCCCGCCGGATCGGCGTGGCCAACACATTGCACATTGAGCCGGGCCAACGCGAGGACGGCTCTGATGCAAAGCTCTACGCCTTCAACACCGACTACCGCGGCGCCCTGGATGCCCTCTGCCAGGGAATGGGCTGCCAGCCCACCGATCTGGCCGGCATGCCAGTGGCCGTGTTGGGCGCCGGCGGGGTCAGCCGGGCCATCGTGGCCGGCCTGACCGACTGCGGCTGCCGGGTAACGATCTACAACCGCACGGCCGAAAAGGCGGTGGCCCTGGCGGCCGAATTCGGCGCCAAAGCCCTGCCCTGGGAGCAGCGAGTCCGCCCCGGCACGCAGGTGATCATCAACTGCACCAGCATCGGCATGTGGCCCCACACCGCCGACACCCCTCTCGGGGAGACGGGCACCTCGCCCGCCGCCACCACCGGGGGGGCGGGCATCCTGCCCGCCTCCGGGCAACTCACCGTCTTCGATACGGTCTACAACCCCATCGAAAGCCGCCTGCTTCGCGAAGCCCGCGAGCAGGGTCACCAGACCATTGACGGGGTGGCCATGTTCGTCGGCCAGGCCGCCGCCCAGTTCGAGCGCTGGACCGGCCAGACCGCTCCCACTGACCTGATGCGGGACATCGTCGTCCGCCGACTGACTGCGACACGGTGATCTGCCCCGACTAGAGGCTGGCTTGATCGCATCTTGCCATATCGACAATAATTCACCTTTACTGCGCACCCCATTGGGTCTTCCTGCTCAGAGTGTTTCTCAATTCTGGGAGCTTAAGAATGGGTGCTTGGGGCCAAGAGACGTTTGAAAACGACTGGGCGCTAGATTGGGTCTATGCCCTGGAAGAGAGCGAAGACTTCTCTGTGATTGAGGAAACGCTGGCCAACATCAACATGACCGAAGAGCAGCCAGAGAACGACGCGTGCTGCGAAGCACGGGCAGCCGCCGAGGTTGTGGCCGCTCTGCGAGGCAAGCCTGCCGCCAAACTCCCCGATGAGGTGCAGACCTGGCTCAAAGGCAAACCGAAGCCAACAGAAGCATTGGTTGCCGAGGCAATAAGAGCACTCGATCGCATTTTGAAAGACTCCGAGACCAAAGCTCTATGGGAGGAGACTGAATACTACGTTGCGTGGAAGACGTCCGTTGAGGAGTTGCGTTCCCGCCTGGCTTGAGCGGATCTGTTCGTGCATAGCGAGGAGTTGGACTAACAGAGGTTAAGCAGCAACTCGGGTTGAGCCAATGAGTGACGTTTTGAACGATTGAGCATAGATGAGCGATAATACAGCGCAAAGGCCGGAGTGGGACCAGGCGAAGGCGAACGCCCTCATCGGCAAGTACGCCTTGATCGGGATAACGTACCTGACGCATGAAGGGACCGTTCGTGAGAGAAAGGAACTGCACGGCGTGATCACGGCGGCCGATCCACGGTCCGGGATCACGATTGATTTGAAAGGGCTCAGTGCGGGCACCGTTTTCCGCTTGCCGCCAGAGCTAAGGGCTTGGGAGCCGGCGGCGCCGGGCGAATACCATCTCCACTCAACCGGCGAAGTCGTCTGCAATCCAGACGTTCTATGCACCTGGTCGGTCACGGCCGCTCCTCCGGGTGGCGAGGGTAACGCATAGAGCCGCTGCACAGAAGCCAACGTCTGTCCTACCATTCCTGTTGTCCCCTTGTCTCCCCCCTCCCTCACTCAGCCGCCACAACTCCTCGTTCCTCACTCGCGCTTCGGGCTGGTGGAACCTCCCACGCTCGCGTCGGTCTCCCTTCTGGACATCCGCCCCCCCGCTCCCGATAATATCCTGCCTGATTCAGAAGGCGCCAGAAACAGGAAGAAGGTAACACTATGGCAGACAATGCTCCCAAGAAAGTCGTCCTCGCCTACTCCGGCGGGCTCGATACCAGCGTCATTCTCCCGTGGATCCGCGAGACCTACGGCTGCGAGGTCGTGGCCTACGCCGCCGAACTGGGCCAGGGCGACGAACTGAAGGCCATCCAGAAGAAGGCCCTCAAGAGCGGGGCCAGCGAGTGCATCGTCCGCGACCTGCGCTCCGAGTTCGTGAACGACTTCGTCTGGCCGATGCTCAAGAGTGGGGCCATCTACGAGGGCAAGTACCTGCTGGGCACCTCCATCGCCCGGCCGCTGATCGCCAAGGAGCAGGTCCGCGTGGCCCACGAAGTCGGGGCCGACGCCGTCGCCCACGGGGCCACCGGCAAGGGCAACGACCAGATCCGCTTCGAGGTGACCTACATGGCCCTCGACCCGTCCCTCAAGATCATCGCCCCCTGGAAGGATCCGCGCTTCGAGCTGCGCAGCCGGGAAGCGGCCATCGAGTACGCCAAGGCCCGCAACATCCCCGTCGAGGCCTCCAAAAAGAAGATCTACTCGCGCGACCGCAATCTGTGGCACATCTCCCACGAAGGCGCCGAGCTGGAGGGCACCTGGGCTGAGCCCCGGGACGAAATGCTCGTACTTTCCGTTCCCATCGAGAAGGCCCCGAACAAGGCCGCCTACGTCGAGGTGGATTTCGAGGCCGGCGTGCCCGTGGGCCTGAACGGCAAGAAGATGGACGGCGTCGAGATCATCCAGACGCTCAACAAGCTCGGCGGCAAGCACGGCGTCGGCCAGGTGGACCTGGTCGAGAACCGGCTGGTGGGCATGAAGTCGCGCGGCGTCTACGAGACCCCCGGCGGGACGATCCTCTATACCGCTCACGCCGCGTTGGAGAGCATCTGCCTGGACCGCGACACGCTGCACTACAAGCAGCAGGTGGCCCTGCGCTACGCCGAGCTGGTCTACTACGGCCAGTGGTACACGCCGCTGCGTGAGGCCCTGGACGCCTTCTTCGACCGCACCCAGAAGAACGTCACCGGCACGGCCCGCATCAAGCTCTACAAGGGCAACTGCCGGGCGGTCGGGGTCAAGAGCCCCTACTCGCTGTTCATGGCCAACTTGGCCAGCTTTACCATGGGCGAGGAGTACGACCAGACCGACGCGAAGGGCTTTGTGAAGCTCTTCGGCCTGCCGGCCAAGGTCAGCGGGATCGTCGCCCGGCAGACCGCCCGCAAGCGCGGCAAGAGCCGCCGTGCCAGGAAATAGCGGCCGTGGCCGAGTAATGACTAATGTCCTAATGACTAATGCCTAATGGGGGGAACAATCCCCTCATTAGGCATTAGGGTTTAGGTATTCTTTAGACATTAGTGCTTAGGCATTAGTCATTCACATTACGCTCGGATGGCGTCCTGCATCTTCTTGAGCCACACCGGCACTTCCTCGTGCGGGTCCTTCTTCTCTTCGAATTCCAGGGCCACGTAGCCGCGGTACTTCGCATCACGCAGGATCTGCATGAAGCGCGGCACATCCACCGGCACGCGCTTGCCATCGGGCGTGGACACCAGCGTCTTCATCTGGCAGATGACCGCCCGCGGGGCCAGCTTGGCGATTTGGGCGTAGCCGTCGGTCTTGAAGTTGCCGCTGTCGAGGTTGACGGCCATCCAGTCGTTCTTGACCGCATCCACGATCCGCAGAACGTCATCGGCCGTCTCGGTCATGAAGCCGTGGTTCTCCAGGCCCAGGAAGATGCCGCGCGACTGGGCGTACTCGGCCGCCTCTTTCATGGCGTCCACCAGCGTCTTGAAGATCTGCTCGCGCGACCGGTTGGGGTCCGGCCGGCCGGCAAACACGCGGATGGCCGGCGAGCCGAGCTTCACGCAGATGTCCACCCACTTCTTGAGCGTCTCGATCTCCTTCTTGAGCTCCGGCCCCGGCGGCAGGCAGAAGTTATTACGCACCGGGGTTCCGCTGATGTCCAGGCCGTTGCGGAAGATCTTGGCCTTGAGCGAATAGATGTATTCGTCGTCGTCCCGCAGGAAGTAGTAGGAGGTCGGCTCGATGGCGTCGATTCTCCAGCGCACAGCCATGTCCGCCAGGTCGAACAGGGACATTTTCCCCCGCTTGCCCGGGTATTCATCGAGGTCGGCGCGGAACGAATACGCGGCGATGCTGACCTTCAGCACCGGCGGGAGCGGGTCGCCCTGGCCACCGCTCGCCTGCCCCGCCGCTTCAGGCGCCGCCGCCCGGGCCGGCGTCCACCCGTTGGCGATCATCCCTGCCGCCAGTCCCGACACGCCCGCCGCCAATACCGCCCGCCTTGACTGCTTGCCAGAATCCATTGCCGCGCCTCCTCGTCAGCACGCATTTGTCTTGAATACCATACGAAGATGTGAATGGTACCGAAATGAGCCCAAAACACAATTGGGTCAGGTCGGGGGAGGCTGCCCCCTGTTCAGCGGAGGCTCCGTCCACGCCGTGACTTGAGGCACGCGCCTGTCAGTCGCGTTGCCCGGCCGATTTGCCGCACGGATGTCCGGCGTTACGTGCCGGCCAGGCTCTTGAGCATGTCTTCCGCCTCCTCGACGCGATAGAAATCGCCGTGCCCGGGAAAGACGATCGCCGATCGGGCCTCCTTCTGAAGCCGGGACTGCGTCTCCAGCATCAGGCGGGCAAGCTGCCGGAGTTCCCGGCCGAACACGCCGCTGTCGCTGTTCGTGCTGGTCATCAGGTAACGGGCGATGCTCAGCGTCGATTTCATGCGTTCCGACAGGCTGCCGAAATCGATCAGATAATCGGCGCAGAACAACAGTCCCTCGCGCGGCGCGAAATAGAACACGTTGGCGGGAATATGCCCGCCCAGGCTCTCCAGGACCAGCAATTCGAGATCGGCGACCTCGAACCGGCCGAGAATATTGAATCCCCCCACCTGCCCCGTGGCCGGAGGGAACGACCGGAGGGTCCGGGGCGGCCGGAGGTCGGTGAAGCAGTTCACCAGCCGGGTGTAATAACCATTCAGGGCCGTCAACCGGGAGCCGCTGCCGTAGGCGCGGTTCTCATGCTCAAAGACGCCCCGCGCATCGGGGTGCAGATAAATGGCCGTTCCGAACTCGGTCTCCAGGGGCGCCGCCCAGCCGACGTGATCGGCGTCCGGATGGGTAAAGAGCGCCTGGCGGATGCGGGCGGGGTCGATGCCGTAGGCCGGCAGGCATCGCTTGACGTCCGGCCAGTACAGCCCGTAACTCGAATCGATCAGCGTCAGGTCTTCCCCCGCACGCAGCAGGTAGCCGTTCGCGCCGCTGGGACATGCCAGCGCATAGAGGGTAACGCGCGGGGTCAGCTCGATCGGCCCGGTTACCCGTAGGGCAAAGTCCGAGCCGGTCTTGCCGATAGAGGAAGTCGCGAGTTGCAGGATACGGGTGAAGATCTCCGAGGCAGCCATGGACTCGTCGCTCTCGCCGGCCTCGCGCTTGAAGTCCAGCAGCGTCTGGCGGAGTTGTTCGGAGGAGCGGATCAGTTCCTCGAGCGCATCCATCCGACCGCGGGGCAGAAGCGACTTAAGCTGCAGGAGGAAGCGTTCCACCAGACTCAGCCCGATCACATTGTCGATGGAGCTGCCCTCCCCGCCCTGCCACTCGACGTGATAGTGGTATCCGCGATCGTTCAGGTCGGAGAGAAGCCGTGAGACCTTCTCGGGTGATCGGGTGGCCATGGCCATCTCGGCCAGCCCCGGCGACTTCCCGGCGTCATAGGACATGTAGATGACGTTGGCCTGATGATCGCGCAGCACGGCCGCGTAGGCGGCAAGCGCTCCCGGCGAATCCTGCAAGGTGATCTTCATCCGCAGCAGGCCGCTGGGGTCGGTAATCTCCACCTTCTGGGCCTGTTCCTGGGGCGGCGGCCCCAGGTAGCCCCTTGCGCGCAGCTCATCGGCCAGTTGTCCGGCCCGGCCGGCCGTCTGAACACGCGCGGAAATGGTCACCAGGTTCGGATCCTCGGATCGATTGTATGAAAACAGTTCGATGTTTCCGCCGTGCCGGGCGATAACCGCCGAAACCTCGGCCAATTCGCCCGGACGGTCGGGAAGGAACAGGCCCCCGTGAATCAGCCATCCGCCGGCCGGAGCCGGTGTCAAACGCAGTTGCATCTCTCCGCAGCACACTTTCGCATCCGACATCATGGTTCTGTCCGCTCACGCAGCCCCAGCGGCGGGCCAAGGATTTCTTTGTGCACGATGGGCCGCCGGAGTTCGGCCAGGGACTGGGCGGGCCGAAGTGAGTCTGACGCCTCCCGGATGTCAGTCCCTGCCGGATTCGACATACCGTTCGAGTCCATTCCACACCGCTTCGCCCCCGTCCGGCCGGCTGTTCCAGTTCATGTAATGCAACACGACCGCGTGATAATGGTCCAGCAGCGGCGAAGCCAACACCACCGGCGATTCGGCGATCGTCACCTCAAGACGAGAATCAGCCCGGATGATAGACGCCAACTCCGGCGCGGTCAATCGCCGCGGATGCCCGGACCAGCCATCTGCGCCCAAAGTATAGACTCCGCCCTCTTCCTCTCACCCGGCCGCGTCGAACCACCCAGCCCGGTTTGGGTGGCGGACAAAGACTGAACACAACCCCAAACAACCAGCGCGAAAAAATGCGAGGCCATGGCAACATAAACGGACTTTCGTTGCAGCCCGCAAAGGCATCCTGCGGGCGCACTATACCTCCCCTCTCAGCCGCCGGAACTGGTTGTTGCGATCCATGCAGACAGACAGTACGCTGACTTCAGACCTTCTACGGAGTTCGGATATGACTTCCAATTCACGTCGGCATTTTCTGAAATCCCTTGCCGCCACCGCCGCCGCGCCGTACATCGTATCCGCTTCCGCGCTGGGGCGCGATGGCGCCGTCGCCCCCAGTGAGCGCATCGCCATTGGCCTCATTGGCTGCGGCGAGCACGGCACCAACTGGAACTTGCCGCAGATCTTCCGTTACGCCGACGCTCAGGTAGTGGCCGTCTGCGACGTGGACACGGCCCGCCGTACAAAAGCCCAGGCCCGCATCAACACCCACTATGGCCGGGCGCTGGGCAAGGATCACTACAAGGGCTGCGACGCCCACGCAGATTTCCGCGATCTGATCAACCGCCCGGACCTCGACGCCGTGGCCATCTGCACGCCCGACCACTGGCACGTCATCCCCGCCATCATGGCCGCCAAAGCCGGCAAGGATGTGCTCTGCGAGAAGCCGCTCACGCTCACCGTGGCCGAGGGCCAGGCGCTCTGTAAGGTCATCCAAGAGACCGGCCGGGTTTTCCAGACCGCCTCCGAGAACCGCTCCATCGACAGCCACATCCGCCTGATCGAGCTGGTCCGGGCCGGAGCCATCGGCAAACTCAAGCACATCACCGTTTCACTGCCCTCCGGTAACGAGACGCGTGGCGACAACTTCATGGATCGCGACATCCGGCCTGTGCCGGACGGTTTGGATTACGACATGTGGCTCGGGCAGGCCCCGAAAGTCCCCTACATCCCCGCTCGCGTACACGGCAGTTTCCGCTGGAATTTCGACTACTCCGGCGGCCGGCTCACCGACTGGGGCGCACACCTCATCGATCTGGCCCAGTGGGGCAACGACACCGAACACACCGGTCCGGTCGAGGCCCAAGGCACGGGCAAGTTCCCCCCGCGCGACTCGATCTTCAACACCGCCGAGGAGTTCGATCTGGATTACCGCTACGCCAACGGCGTCACTCTGCGCGTGGTCAGCCTCGGGCCGGGTATCCGCTTCGAGGGTGAGGACGGCTGGATCGGCTTCACCGGCTGGCGCTCGCCCCTGCAAGCAAGCAACCCCGACATCCTCGAAGCGAAGGTGGACCCCGAAAAGGTCAACATCTACCGCCCCAGCGAAATCGTCAAGCGCGAGGAACGCATGAAGGGCGGCGAGTACCGCAACTTCCTTGACGGCGTGCGGACACGCAAGCCCTGCTACGCCCCTGCCGAGATCGGCCACCGCACCATCACCATCGCCCACATCGGCAACATCGCCATGCGGCTGGGCCGCAAGCTCGCCTGGGATCCGAAAGCAGAACGGTTCGAGAACGACGATGAAGCCAACGCAATGCTCTCGCGTAAGCAGCGCGAACCTTGGACGATCGCGAATATCGACTCATGGCTGAAGCTGAATGGATAGAATTCGGCGCCGGATACCATGGCATTACAGGGTGGGAAAGTGCGAACGGGGTAAAGTGAGAAAGGGAAGAGGGTTTCCATGTACGTGGCTCGTTTGACGATTACTCCGAAGACAACAACTGACGAAGCCCTTGAGGAGGTCTACGATGCCACGACAGTCTATTGTGGCAGTCTGAAGAAACATGGACAGATCTACGGTGAGGAGATCATCGCCTGGGTCGGAAAACGTCTCCAGATAACCCTCATGCTGGCCGGGCCGGATGCTCATGCGGCCAAGAACCACTCCAAAGGAGGTTGGAGCGGCTGTCGAGATCAAACGCCCCCCGGTTGCGTCAGGGCTCCACGCGCTCGCGCAGCCCGAGCGGCGGGCCCAGGATTTCGTTGAGCACGATGACCCGCCGGAGTTCGGTCACTGTGGGCTTGCGGAACCCGCCCTCCTCCGCGGCCGGAGCGGCCTTGCCCGTCTGCGCCGAGCGGAGCTCGGCCAGAGGCTGGACCGGCCGGAGTGAGCCTAACGCCTCCCGGATGTCAGTCCCGGCCTGGTCATCCAACCGGTGAACCGCCCGGTCAACTGGCGTGCGCTCACCACCTGCCAGGGGCCTGGGCTGCCGCACCGGCTGCGGGGCAACCTGGGGCCTGCGTCGAGGCTCCGGGGCGACCTGCTGCCTGCGTCGGGGCGCCTGCGGCTGTTGCTGGCGGGCCGTCGGACGAGGCCGAACCGGCGGCACAGGTCGGGCCGGCCGTTCCGGTTCCGACCACGGCGGCGAAACCGGTGGCGGAACCGGCGGCGGAAAACGCATCTCGCCCAACTCCCCTTGCACCGGCGGCGGGACCGGCGGCCGGGGCCTGCGCTGCTTTCGTTCCGCCTCAGCCGATTTGTGCCTCAGCTTCTCGAAGATCGCCGAGCCGGCCGTCAAGATCAGTATGGCGATGACGTACAACAGCTCGGCGCCGGAGTCGCTCTGAGCCAGGATGAGCAGGTCGCAGGGCATTGCATGTCTCACACAAACAAAGTCGCTTGTTCGGACTCCCGGGATTGATGGCCCTCATCCTCTGAAGAGGCGCGCCACCCGCGTAATCCCATCCGCACCCCGGCGGGCAGGATGCCCGCCCCCCGGGTCAGCCCTTCGCCTCCGGCTGGCCGCCGATCGACTGCCGCATCGACGTATCCGCCTGGATGTTGCGCAGCCGGTAGTAATCCATGACGCCCAGGTTGCCGTTGCGGAAGGCCTCTGCGATGGCCAGCGGAATGGCCGCCTCGGCCTCGACGACCTTGGCCCGGTTTTCCTGCACCAGGGCGAGCATCTCGGCCTCACGGGCGCGGGCCATGGCCGCCCGCTTCTCGGCCTCGGCCTGGAAGCGGCGCTTGTCGGCCTCGGCCTGGTCGGCCTGGAGCTTGGCCCCGACGTTCTCGCCGACGTCCACGTCCGCGATGTCGATGGAGAGGATCTCGAACGCCGTTCCGGCATCGAGGCCCTTCTCCAGCACACGCTTGGAGATGACGTCGGGGTTCTCCAGCACCTGCTTGTAGTTCTCGGCCGAGCCGATGGAGGTGACGATGCCCTCGCCCACGCGGGCGATGATGGTCTCCTCGGTGGCCCCGCCGACGAGGCGTTCGATGTTGGTCCGCACGGTCACGCGGGCCTTGGCCCGAAGCTGAATGCCGTCCTTGGCCACCGCGTCGATGCTGGGTTTGCCGCTGGCCGGGTTGGGGCAATCGATCACCTTCGGGTTCACGGATGTATGGACCGCATCCAGCACGTCGCGTCCGGCCAGGTCAATCGCGCAGGCCGTCTTGTAGCCCAGGTTGATCCGCGCGCGGTCCGCCGCGATGAGGGCCGAAATGACGTTCTGCACCCGTCCGCCGGCGAGGTAGTGCGTTTCCAGGTCGTTGGTGGTGATGTCCAGGCCGGCTTTCACCGCACGGATCTTGGAGAGCACAATGGTCCGTGAGTCCACCTTTCTGAGCCGCATCCCGATCAGGTCGAACATCGACACGTCGGCCTTGCTCATGAACGCCTGCAGCCACAGCCCGAAGAACTGCCACAGCACGACGACGAAGACCAGGCAGAAAACCAGAATGAGTACCGCGGCGACAAGGCTGAGTGTGCCCCAGTCCTGTGGGGAAAACGCGCCGTTTGACTCCACCTGTGCCAATAAATTCATCAGCATGCCCATCCCTTTCATGGATCAGACCTACCCCCTTGGGAGCACCGGTCGGACGACCAAGGTTCGGTCCGACAGCCGAATACCTTCCACTTCAACATTTGCCGCAATCATCCCCGCTTCGGACACGCACTCCACGCGCTGATCATCGAACAGGCACATGCCCACGGGCCGCAGCGGAGTAAGTGACCGGCCCATCCGCCCGATGAGCCGTTCCAGATCCTTGGCCGGCAACCGATCCTCTTCGGTCAGCACGGGGTTGGGAGGCGAGATCCGCCGCCCCACCCAGGTCCGGTGCCAGCGTCGGATGGCCATCACCAGCATTGTGGGCACGCCCACGGCCAGCAGCCCCAGGGCCGTCAGCCCCGCCTGTTCACTGATCTGGAACGTGGAGTATAAGGCAAAACCCAGCACGGCGAAGGAGGCCAGCGTCAACAGCCCATGCGACGGCAGAAAAAAATCCGCCAGCAGCAGGAACAACCCTGCTCCATACAGAATGCCGATGATGAGCCAGTTCTCCATCGCTTCACCATCCGATCCACCGGCGGCTCTCGTCACGCTAGTCGATCCGCCGGACCACGACACGGGCCCCGGCACGTTCGATCACTTCCACGCGCGTGCCGGACGGAATGAATTCCCCGTCGCTGACCACATCCACGAGCACCGCCCCGAACCGGGCCTTGCCAGCCGGCCGAAGCGTGCCCTCCACCTTGCCGATGTGGCCCACCTGGGCCAGGCCCTCGTAGGGATCATCCACCTCGATCATATCCCGCGTCGGATTGGGTAACACCAGCCGGCCCGCCACCGGCACCCGAGGCAGAAACCGCGCCAGGATGACGCCGCACACAATCGCCCCGGCCATGCCGCCCGCCAAGGCCCACAGGCCCCGCTTCAGGTAGTGCATGGTCAAGGGTAGCGTCGGCCACCAGCTCGGATCGCCCGAATCGGGAATGGGCAGCTCCTTGGGCACGAACGAGGCCACCAACCCCAGCACCAGCAGCGCAAGACCCAGAAATCCCGCTACGCCGAAACCGGGAATCACCAGCAACTCGACGGCCAGCAGAGCAAAGCCCAGCAGGATAACCACAATCTCCCACGTCACGGTAAAGCCGGCCGCATAGGGAGCGCCCAGGAACAACACCAGCGCGACCAGGGCCACCCCGCCGGCCAGGCCAAACCCCGGCGTCTGGAACTCAATGTAGGCGCCCAGCAGCATCAGCAGGAAAAGCACGCCGCGGACCATCGGCGATGCCAGCCATTCCACAATCGACTCAAACCAGTTGCTCTCCAGCCGCTCCAGGGGGCCGGTGACGTTGAAGTACCGCGACAGTTCGCCGTCATTGCCGACCGTCGCCTGGGCAAACCCGTAAGCCTCTGCCTCAACCGTCCGCAGCGTCAGCAGCTCGCGCGGGCCGTCGATGGGCTGGGGCGGGGTACCGATGCCGGGGGCCGACTTCACGTACCTCCAGGCAGTCTTGCTCAGGGTGTCCGACACGAACCCGGTGCCCCCGGCGCTCCGATCCTTCTTCTCGGACTTTTCAGAGCCGCTCTCCGCCGGGCGGGTCGTGTCCACCAGGCCGAAAAGCTGATCGCGCTCGCGCGGCCCGACAAAACGCCGCTCCCCCGTCTCGGCGTTCTCGACCCAGAAGATTTCGATTTCCGGGTCGACGAACGCCATCACCATGGTCATATCGTAACCGTTGCGGCGGGCCGAATCGCGAAGCTCGGCCAGCAGCGGGCTCTTCATCTTGGCCTCGAGATCCTCCGGCACCGCCCCGGCCCCCGTGGGAGTCATCAGGATCATCTGACTGTCGCCAATGGTGGCGTTGGGGGCCATGATGATCCCGTCCGCGGCGAGGGCAATCACCGTCCCGCCGCTGTAGGCCTTGTTGTTGACCCAGGCCCAGACCGAGACGCCCTCGTCGCGCAGTTTCTTGATCTCGTCGCAGATCTCCAGCGTGGAGCTGACCATCCCACCGGGGGTGTTCAACTCAAAGACGACCAACTTCGTATCCTGCTCGCGCGCGGTCTTCAACCGCCGGCGAACGCTGTCGCGGGTTACGTCGGTAATTTCGTCCTTGATAGGGATGATAGCCGCACGGTCAAACGAGGCGGGACGAGGGACGAGGGATGAAGGCCGGGTGGTTGCCGCCTGGACCGCAACCGTTGCCACCACCCAGGCCAGCAAGGTCATCAGCGCTGCCGAAACCGAAACCACCCCGCCCCGGGAGTATTGCCCACCGACCGCACAAAGCGTCCGCATAGACGTCACTCCTTGCTTCGCCGTATGCCTTCCCCGCAATCAACAACCGTCTGGGGAGAACTCGCGTATGCCTACAGTATACCTATTTTATTTATAGGGCATCACCCTCCCCGCCGCAAGTTGAATTCACCACGATATTTATAATCGGGTTCGCGATCACTGCTCCCGTCAGCGAATAGCTGGAATGACCGACTGCGGCGGCTCCGGAGCTCTTTCATTTGGTATTGAGAAATTCCGGGCCGTCCTGCTTGGGTGATCGGGACCGACCGGTGAGCAGCTTCAGCACCAGCCGTCTCAAGGCGGTAAACGGCCAGGAGGCTCGCCGGTGAAGTTCGATGTACCAGCCGCGCCGGTAGGAGGCCGCCAACTGCTCGGCCGTCAATGTGTCCGGCCGGTGGCGCCGGCGATGTTTCAAAACGTGGTAGCGGTCGCCCTGCTGGAGCTTGGTCAACAGCAGATTGCCGACGCTCGCGGGCATGAGTCGCTGCCAGCCGGTCCGCCGGCCGCCCTGATATCCGGCCCACTTGTAGGAGATCTGAAAATCGATCAGGGCCGGAGAGCCGTCGGCACAAACCAGAATGTTTTCGCGCTTCTCCAGATCGACGTAGGCGATACCCCGGCGGTGCAGCTCGGCCAGCAGAGCCTCCAGACGCGGGAAAAAATCATCCGGCACGTACTCATTGCGCTGAAGGGGATGGCCTTCGACAAAGGCGTGGACTATCCCCGTGCGTCCCCATCGGCCCAACCACCGTGGCACCCCGTCAAGGCCATCTACTTCCTGGTAGATGCTCGCCTCATGACCGGCCAGCAGTTCCCCCAGCCAGGCCATCGGCAAGCCAAACAGCCCCACCACCCGCCCCATCTTGAGCACCACCCGGCCGGACGGCCCCTCATAGAGACCGGTGGCCGCGAAAAAATCGTGTTTGAAGGTGCGCAGGTGGCGGTATTCGCCGTCTGCCAGCATGATGCTGGGCGGCAAATCCTCAGGCCCCAGTGCCCGCAACCAGGCATGTTTGACTTTCGGTTGAACCATAAGCTCTTCCAGCGTAACGCAGAGCGGGGCGAAAGGGTAGAGGGTAACCAGGGGGCATAGTCGGCCCGTTTTCCTGGCCGGGTGGTTGGCCGTGCAGCTCCTGCCGGAACAGATAGACACTCGCGATAAGTGGCTCTACAATGCACGGTATCGGGTTAGGCAGCATAGACTAAAGTTTTCTGTGCAGCACAGTCAGAGGAACTCCATGCCTGAAAAGCTCGTCATCATCGGGTCGGGACCGGCCGCCTGGACAGCCGCTATTTATGCCGCACGCGCGAATCTTCAGCCGCTGGTTTTCGCCGGAAGGCCCAAGCAGGTCCCCACCACCATCCTGCCCGGCGGGCAGCTCATGCTGACGACGGAAATTGAGAATTACCCCGGCTTTCCGCATGGCATCACCGGGCCCAAACTGATGGCGTACATGGAGCAGCAGGCTGTCCGCTTCGGCACGCGCATCCAGACGGATGATGGCCAGCACCCGGACGTGTCCAACCCGGACGACGGGCACTCCTACAAGTACCACGATTGCGCGCGCGTGGACCTCTCCACGCGCCCGTTCAAGGTCTATGGCGAGGACGGGCAGGTCGTCGAGACCCACGCCCTCATCGTCGCAACCGGCGCGACCGCCAACTGGCTGAATCTGCCCAACGAGCAGCGTCTGGCCCGCTCCGGCGGCGGCGTCAGCGCGTGCGCGGTCTGCGACGGGGCCCTGCCGATCTTCCACGGCAAGGAGCTGGGCGTGGTCGGCGGAGGCGACTCGGCCATCGAGGAAGCCACCTACCTCACCAAGTTCGCCAGCAAGGTGCACATCATCCATCGCCGGGGCGAGTTGCGGGCCAGCAAGATCATGCAAAAGCGGGCCCTGAACAATCCCAAGATCAACGTTCTCTGGCACAAGGTGGTCACCGATGTGTTGGGCGAACAGATGATCACCGGGGTCAAACTGCGGGATACCCGTACCGGCGAAGAAACCGTCAAGGAGCTGGGCGGGCTGTTCATCGCCATCGGCCACACCCCCACCACCGCTTTCCTGGAAGGTCAGCTCGAACTCACCGAGAAGGGATACATCAAGCTCAAGGACGCCTACCGCACGACCACCAGCGTGGAGGGCGTTTTCGCCGCCGGCGACGTGGCCGACAGCGTCTATCGCCAGGCCATCACCGCCGCGGGCATGGGCTGCAAGGCGGCCATCGACGCGGAACGATGGCTGGCCGAGCATGGGATCGATTGAATCAACCGCAGATGCACGCAGATAGACGCAGATGAGGAATCACACGGATTCCAAATGAATCTTGTGCGTCGGGTGCCCCGCCTTTTCAGAGGGTGAGGTACTTCGAACGCACGAAGACTTGAGCGCTCAGCAGCGCGGCCACCAACAACCAGGCAGGAACCGACCTAAGTTGGCAACGGAAACCGTATGAATAATCCCTCGCTTGCGCTTCGGGCTCATGCGCTTCGGGCTCGATCGGCCGCCGTCGTTGCCTGTCACGGACCCAGACGCCGGTGCCACACACCCCCTGGATCCCCGCTTGTTAAGGGAGGACAAGGCGAGCGAGACACCAGGGTCCGTGACAACCTCGGGGGAGCGGAGAAGCACCCATTTTGAGCCCGAAGCGCAAGCGAGGGCCGGCGAAGCCCACTCATACCGATCCCAATTCAAACTTGTGCATTGATGAGCCCAGCCTATGGGGTGCAGAACGACGCACAAGATTCATTGGGGATCCGTATCATCTGCGTGCATCTGCGTGTATCTGCGGTTACGGAATTCTTACTCAAACATGCGAAGCTGGTCGTGTTCCAGGGCGAACTTGCTGATCGGCTGGTCCACCGGCATGGGATAGCGCCCCGAGAAGCAGGCCGTGCAGTAGTGGTCCGGGGGGCGCTTGACGCACGAAAGCATGCCCTCGTGCGAGAGGTAGTGCAGTGAGTCCACGCCCAGGTAGTCGCGGATCTCCTCGACCGTGCGCTTGTTGGCGATCAATTCGTCGGGGTCCGGGAAATCGATGCCGAAATAGCAGCCGTGGCGAATGGGCGGACTGGCTACCCGGAGATGAATCTCCTTCGCCCCGGCCTTGCGCAGCGCCCCGATCTTGCCGCGCGTGGTGGTGCCGCGGACAACCGAATCCTCCACCACGACCAGACGCCGACCGGCCACGTTTTCCTTGATCACGTTGAGCTTCACCCGCACCGCCAGATCGCGCATGTTCTGGTCGGGCATGATGAACGAACGCCCCGCATAGTGGCTGGTGGTAAATCCGCGCTCGTAGGGGATGCCGCTGGTTTGCGCATACCCGATGGCCGCGCAGCGGGCACAGTTGGGCACCGGCACCACGATATCCGCATCCACCGGCGCCTCGCGGGCAAGCTGCGCCCCCATGGCCTTACGCACCTGGTGCACGTTCTGCCCGAAGACGTTACTGGCGGGGCTGGCGAAATAAATCTGCTCGAAGATGCAGTGAGCCGGCTTGAAGGCCTCCCGGGGGACGATCCGGCTGCTGTGGATGCCGTCCGGGCTGATGCTCACGATCTCGCCCGGTTCCACCTCGCGGACAAACTCGGCGTCGATGATGTCGAAGGCACACGTCTCGCTGGCCACCACCACCGCGCCATTGTCCATCCGTCCCAGCACCAGCGGACGCAACCCGAAGGGATCCCGGGCGGCCACCATGCGATCCGGAAAGAGGAACAGGAGGGAATAAGCCCCCTGAAGATGCCGTAACACGTGAGCGATATGATCGTCCTTTTCAAGGTGGCTGGGCTTGGCCAGCAGATGGACGATCACCTCCGTATCGCTGGTGGTATTGAAGATGGCCCCGTGTGCTTCATACTCGCGACGCAACAGACCGGCATTGATGAGATTGCCGTTGTGCGCCACGGCCACCTGCCCGCGAGCGTAGCTTACCAGCAATGGCTGGGCATTGGTGGAACTGCACGACCCGGTGGTCGAATAGCGCACATGGCCGATCGCGACCGGGGCCCGCAATTCTTTAAGCACTTGAGGATTAAATACTTCCGTGACGAGGCCCATGCCCGCGTACCGCCGCATGGGGCCGCTGTTGCGGCTGACGATACCCGCGGACTCCTGCCCGCGGTGCTGCTGTGCGAACAGACCCAGGTACGTCAGGTTGACCGCGTCCGGGTGTCCGTAGATGCCGAAGAGACCACAATAATGCTTGACTGATGCTGATCCCACGCCGAGACAGTCCTCTCGTTCGACGCTAAAAACGCAAGCTAGCTGTCCGCGTCGGCCAAGTCAAGCGGATCAGCTCCGGGTAAAAAACCGCCAGGAGAAACCAGCCCCCCAAGAGCAACATTCTAGGCGAACCGATCGGCTGATGGTATATAGACACTATGGCTTCAAACAGCTCGTCCATTGTCATCGTCGGCAGCATCAACATGGACCTGGTCGTCCGCGCCCCCCACGTTCCCGCCCTGGGCGAGACCGTGCTCGGGCGGGAGTTCGCCACCATCCCCGGCGGCAAGGGGGCCAATCAGGCGGTGGGCGTCGCGCGCCTGGGAGCTCAGGCCATCATGATCGGCCGTGTGGGCGGGGATGACGTGGGAGAGCGTTTGCTGGCCGGCTTGCGCGCGAACGGCGTTGACACCACTCACGTCCAAACCACGCCGGAGGTAGCCAGCGGCATCGCCATGATCGTTGTGGCCGATGACGGCGAGAATGCCATCACCGTCGCCGGCGGGGCCAACCTTGAAGTCACGCCGGCGGACGTGGATGCGGCTGAGGATGCCCTGCGGGGCGCCCGCGTCTGTCTGTTGCAGCTCGAGCTGCCCATGCCCACCGTGCTGCACACCATCGAGCGATGCCGCCGGCTGGGTGTGGAGATCATCCTCGATCCGGCCCCGGCACCGGCCGGCGCGGCCCCGGACGGGCTTTTTGCGGCGGACATCATCACCCCCAACGAGAGCGAGGCGGCCCAGCTCACCGGGCTGAGGCCGGACGCCGACCCTGCCGAGATTGTTCGCGCTATCACCACCCGCGGTTGCCGGACGGTGGTGCTCAAGCGGGGAGCCCAGGGGGCGCATCTCTACTCAACTGAGGGCAATCGTGCCGTGCCGGGCTTTGCCGTGCAGCCGGTGGACACCACGGCCGCCGGCGATGCTTTCACCGCCGCCCTGGCCGTCGCCCGGGCTCGGGACTGGCCGCTGGATCAGGCGGTCCGCTTCGCCAATGCCGCCGGAGCGCTGGCCTGCACCCGACTCGGAGCGCAGCCCTCATTGCCCCGCGCCGAAGAGGTGGACAGACTGCTCGCCGGACAGGCGTGAACGACCTCTGATTCTCTAGTCGGGTAATGGCGGGCCGCGGGTGGCCCACCTCTTCCAGAGGTGGGTTCACGATTTGGACAACCCATGAGGGTGCCGACAGCATCAACCACAAACCCGGCTGAAGCGGGAGTGGGTCTGAGGCCGGAGATGTGTTTGTCGCCCAGATAATCGCCCGTGGCCCCGAGAGGGGCCAAGTGAGAGTAGCCACCAGTGCAGCGAAGCGGAACTGGTGGTTGCGAGTGCCCGGCGCACCAGTCCCCGCCCCGGCCGGTGTGGGGTAAGATGCTTGCGAGTGATCTCACGCCGCCCCTGCCGGGGCGGCCATGGAAGAGAGAGGCGGGCTTTACCAGGGGTTCCGCTTCGCTTCACCCCTGGCTACTTTCTCGTCGCCCCTGCGGGGCGTTTGTCCACCTGAAGGTGGCGGTCTGTGGTACGCTCAATGCCCTTTTCTTATTCGGTCCGATTCAGCCGAGCTTGTTCACCGTTGCCGGCTCAGTTTCTCGGAAGTCATCGAGCACTGGCCTGAAACCGCCTTCGGCTGCAGCGCCGCCCAAAGCGAGAGGCGCCGGCAATTACCCAAACAGATCCGCAAGCGTCATATACGCCTGCCACAGAGCCCTCGCGATTTTCGTCAATTGCTGCTGAAGGAGCGTTGGAGGATGCCGAAATCGTCCTGGTCCACGTCGGAATCGTTGTCGAGGTCTCGACTTTCACAGCCCGGGGCGGGAGTGACACCAGCCTGGCCGAGGCAGTTCCTGAACAGCGTGACATCAACGCCGTCCACCCGACAGTTGCCATCCAGGTCTCCCAGGATCATGTCTCCGGCTTCCACCGAGTAGGTATAGGCTCCGTTGGCGACGTCGTCGGCGTTGCAGCCCTGCACGTGCAGGTACCAGGCGCCGGAGGCGCTCATGACCGTCTGCAGCGTGCCGGTGGACCACTGCGGCTCGGAACCGGTGAAATCGTGCGTCGGGTTCTGGTTCCACGCGTACCGGTAGTGATGCACCGCGCCGGGCCCAAACCCGCCGGTGGCCGTCCAGGTCACGGTAGCCTGCACGCAGCCCGATGTCCGGTCAGGCACAATGCTGGCGGCATCCGGCGGCGTCGAGAGCGTGGAGCAATTCACCGCCGGGCTGGATAACGCACTCTCGTTGGGCACCGCATCGTAGGCCGCCACCTGGTAGCTCCAGGTGGTATTTACCTCCAGACCGGCATCCAGGTAGCTGGTGGTGTTGATGGTACCCACAGCCACGCCGTTGCGGTAGATCTTGTAGCCGACCACGCCCGAGTTGTCCGTGGCCGGGCTCCAGTTCAGTTGAATAGCGCTGGTTGAAATGGCGGTCGCGTTCAGGTTCGCGGGCGCCGTCGGCGCCTGCGCATCGGCCCACACGAATCTGGCGGCATCCGCGACAATCACCCCCGATTGCTCGCTGTTATTGGCCACCTGCACATACCCGCCGGTGCCGGCCGCGAAGGGCAGCGGCGAAGTATTCAACTTGAACCAGCTCCCCGTCGGGGCCAGCGCGTACTGGTTTCGAATGAGGTTCAACGTGCCGCCGTTATAGACGATCGTGTAAGGGACGGCGGTGTTGCGGTTGGCGGCCTGCTGGTAATAAACGTAAACATCATACGTGCCCGCCGAAGGAATCGTCGGAACCCATCGGCAGGTGGCCGTGGCCGAACCCGAGACAGGGTTTGTCGTCAGATAATCGACACCGATCATGTAGGCCCCTGAGGTGCTGGTGGTCCATGAGCCGGTCTTGATGCAATTGGAGTAGGTATTGTCAATGTCAATCTGCACCGGGGCCACCGTGGTGAAGGTGTAGTCTGCGGACGTGCCGGTCTGATTGTCCGAATCCGTGGAAATCACCCGGAAGTGGTAGGTCATGCCACTAACCAGCCCGGTCAGCGTGACGGAGTGGAACGTCTTCAGTGTGCTGTCCACCGGCGTGGAGTAGCCGTAGGCGGTTGTTAAACCATATTGGACCTGCGAAGAGGCCGGCCTGGGGGTGTTCCAAAGGATGGTCGCGCCCGTCTGGGTGATGCTCACGGCCTGCACATTCGAAGGCGCGGGAAAGTCGATCACCATGGCCTGCAACTCGGCCAGCGTGCCGTTGAAGACGTCGAGGTCGCAGTTGCCGGCAATGCCCGGGACCGAGCCCTTCGAACAATACTGCCAGAACCGCCAGGTGGGATAAAAGCCGGTGCCGAACTCCGGCTGGGCGGTGTTTATGTCGCCACACGCGGTGCAGACGTCGTTTCCACACCAGTCCGCAACCCAGAGCGGATGATTGATCAGGCAGCAGTCACACCCGCCGCAGGAGCAACTGGTCGAGGTCTTGCAGAAGCGATTGATATAACTGCCGCTGACATAAACGCCGCCCACTACGCCGGTCTCCTCCTCGACCCGGGCCAGCCATTGCCGGGCCCAATCGCACACGCTGGAGGCTCCTGCTGGCGGATAGATGGTACCGGTATTCGGATCGCTGTTGTCCTTGGTCTCCAGGTCCAACATGGGCGGTAGGTAGCCGGAGGTAATGTAGGGACGGGCATACTGCAGGAAGTAATCGGCTTCGACCTGCGGCGTGCGCGTCCAGATCGCGTAGTGATAGGGGCCGACCAACAGCCCGGCCGCGCGTGCGTTGGCCATGTTTTGAGCGTAATAAAGATCCGGATCTCCGTTGGGTACGCCATAATGGGTGATCCGGATGAAGGCGAAACGCCGGCCACTGTTGTAAATGCTGCTCCAGTTGGAGGGCCCGAGATTGCCCTGGTAGGCGGAAACGTCGATGCCAAGCGGACGCTGGGCCAGCACCGGCAAGGTCGACGGAAGGAGCCCAATCACCATCCACACTACCACTGTGCCCCGGCGCCGTTCAGACAGGCCGGGAAATCCTGAATCGAACCGCATGCAATTGCCCTCCGAAAAAAGCACCGAGCACAGAAAGGAAGCGACTCCGCTGAATTATATACTCCTCCAGTGAAACACACAAGCAGCTCTCCGTCGGCGCAAGCGGCATCGAACTCATCGAATGACCGGGCGCGATGGCAAGCCAACCCCGCGCAGAATATGTGTGTGGCACCGGTGTCTCGCCGATCCAGGGGGGGCGGGCATCTTGGCCACCGGTCTCGGGGGGCAGGCATCTTGCCCGCCTTCCTGAATCCCAACGCGAGCGGGCGTTTTCCGACAAACGGCCGGTACGGAGCCCGGCCGCTACGACGAGAACGGTACAGCAACGAACGGCCAGCACCGAGCCCGGCCGCTACGAAGGTGTGGGAAACGGCCGGCTATCCGGCTTTCGCCAAATATCCGGGGTGGCCGCTTCAGGTGGGGCGCGAAACGTACTCGGTCCTGCCGACTGTATCGCCGGCAACGCTTGGGCATTCTGTGACGGTTTTGCCAAACACGCCGCCTGCAAAGGCCGATGTAACCACTGGTATCGCTTCCGTGTCGTTCCGGCAGTGGCCGGTGATTGCGCGCGGAGGACGGCCGGCAGGCACGACGGGTGCCACGGCCTTGAACACCACAGCGCAAGGTCGTAGCGGGCGGGCCGGGTACCCGGCGAAAGCCGGGTGCCGGCGGTTTTGCGGGCAGAACGGCCGGTACAGTGCCCGGCCGCTACAGAAAATGGCCCACTCTGCGCTGTAGGGTTGAAGCAGTTCGTCAGGGCATGCCAGCCCGCGGTGCCGCCGCGATGGCTTAATCGTTCAAACCCCGAGGCGTTGTCGTGGAAAAATACGGAGACATCCTGACTACCGGCGAGGTCGCGAAAATCTGCAAGGTCGCCCCGCGGACCGTGTCCAAGTGGTTTGATACCGGGCAGCTTCGCGGCTACCGCATCCCCGGCAGCAAGGACCGGCGAATCCCCCGCCAGCAACTCGTGCGCTTCATGAAAGCCCACGGCATGCCCCTGGACGAGATCGAGACCGGCCAGACCCGGATCCTCATCGCCGACCCGGAAACCGAACTGACCGGCCTGATCCAGCAGGCGCTCATGGCCGGCGGCCAATACGAAGTTCGCACAACCGAGTCAGCCTTTGAGGCCGGAGCCATCACGGAAACCTTCCAACCACACGTGCTCCTGGTCGATCTCGATCTGCCGGGCATCGATGGGCGCACGCTGGCCCGCTTCTTTGCCGGTCGGGCCGAGCTCAAAGGCACGCAAATCATCGGCATGAGCGCCGCCCTTACCGACCCGGATCGCCAGGCCCTGCTGCAACAGGGCTTCCACTACCTGATCGCCAAGCCATTCCATATCCGCGAACTGGCGGATTTGATTCAGCGGGCCCTGGATACGCCGCGCAGCGGCTGAGAGATGACGCGTGAGAAGAGTCTCTCGCGGGAAATGGTACGGGTTTGGATGGCCCCTCACCAACAACAATGCCCGCGCCGGTGATGGCGCGGGCCATTCCTGTGCTGTTCTTTTTTCCTTTGCGGTATTAACCGTTGATCGCCACCATATAAACCGGCGGTTCGGCCTGCGTGGCCGCACGAAGTGCGCGGGCCGCCTCGGTCAGCAGATAGGCAACCACCGCCGTTCCGCCCTGGTCGGGATGCGGCCCTTCCGAAGTCAAGGCATCGTGGCATCCCCCCGTCGCCGCGTCGATCAGGCTCACGCCGGCCAGGTTATGGCCCGCGAACCAGCGGGCGGCCAGCTCGGCCCGCTCACCATAGACGGCCCGGCCGGTGATCTGCTCGGCTACGCAAAGCAGCTCAACCACTGCCGCCGTATCTGCCGGCTGCTGATCGTACAACGCTTTGTCTGAGCCCAGTTGCCATCCGCCCCGGGTGCCGGGCGGAACGAAAAGGTCGGTATCGAAGAACTCGCCAAGCAAAAAATCAGTACAGCTTTCGGCCATGGCCGTGTAGCGCGGCTCGTCGAGCATCTGGCCGGCGAGCCACAGCCCGTGCGGGATGCAGGCGGCCGTCGTCTCCCACTCCGACCCGAACCATCCCCACGCGCCGCCGAGGCCGGGGACAAAGCATTCATCCACCAGCCAATTGGCCAGGGTTCGGACCCGTTCGAGGTCCCGTCCGGGATCGGCCGAGTGGAGCTGTCCAATCGCAATCAGCCAGTTCGCCGCGGCCCGCGGCGAGCGCGCATCGTCGGCATGGGGGAGGAGTTCCCGCCACCAATCAGCCGCTCTGAGCCGAATGTCAATGGGCAATTCCGAGACCAGCACCGCCGCCAACGCCCGGGCGAGGCAGGACTGGATGAGTACGTCGTCTCCGCCGGCCGTCCAGATGCCCCGCCGGTCGCACACATGGTAAACCCGGCCATCATCGCGACGACTGCGCTGCAGGCATTCAAAGTACGTCCGGGCCAGCGGATGCACCAACTCGCCCCGCGCCGAATCGCTCACCTGGGCACACAATCGAAGGGCATTCGCATTGTCGATCGCGCTGTAGCCTCGAAACCGATCGGGGCAGTCGCCGATGGCCGCGTGCAGCAAACCTCTTGAATCCGTCAAGCGCCGAAGGTGCTCCAGCCGGGGGGGAACCATGCGCATCATCGAGGCCTCCTTAGACAGGTGAATTCATGTGCCTGCTACCCCATAACTTCGGAAAACCGACGGGCTCGGGTGAGCAAAATGGCCAATAAATGCGCGCGGAAATGAAACACCCCATCCCAACCCGGGCGATCGAAGGGGTCAACGGCCCTGCCAGTACTGGGAAGTGGGATGCAGCGAACCGCGGATCAGCGTTGCACCGGCGAAATGCCCCGCTCGAAGGAGCGAACCGTTCAGGACGATCGGGCCAGCCGTAAGACTTCGTTAACGAGCTTGCGAATGCCCTCAAACACGCTGGCCGGGCCCTTGCCCAGCATGTAGGCCGGGGTCGACACAATCTTGTTCTTCTCGTCAACCACGAAGCTGTCGCAGGCGCATTCGACGTGGACGGCGCCCATGCGCTCAATGGCGGCGGCGGTTTCGCGCTCATTTCCGATCGTCAGTCTCGATCCCGGGGCACGCCGGCCGGTGATGCGAGCCAACATGGCCGGGGCAATGCAGATGGCTCCGATGGGTTTGCCGGCGGCGAGCATTTCGCCGACGAGCCGCTCCACCTCCGGGTTGACCTGGCATTCCGGGCCATCCTTGGCAAAGGTGGACAGGTTCGTGGCCGCACCGTAACCGCCGGGAAAAATGAGGGCGTCTATGTCGCCGGCCTTGACCGAGGCGAGATCGACAATCGCCCCGCGAGCGATCCGGGCGGACTCCGTCAGCACGTTCCGGCGTTCGGAGGATGCCGGCTCCCTGGTCAAATGGTTAACCACGGCGGCCTGATCCACGTTCGGCGCACAGCAGACGGCCTGGGCGCCGGCCTGGTCGAGCGCCAACAGCGTCAGCACGGCCTCGTGGATCTCGGAACCGTCGAAAACTCCGCAACCCGAAAGACAAACGGCTACGCGCGCCATATTGGTACCTCCTGAGTCCAACAAATAGACGACCCACGCCTGTCACCGGACCTGCTGAGTCGGAAACGGGCCGACTGAATGCATCTTACGACATCCGAAGATTATTCTCGACTTCGAATCTGGTGCAACGCTTGCACTATCAGCATTTGGAGGTATACTTAATCCCGAATTTCCCAGATGACACTTGCGGCGGCGTATACTGAGGTGACGATTTCCCCCGTGAATACAGGCGCAAACGAAGCTCAAGCCGCTGAAACCTGGAGAATCCAATGGGTGAAGCACGCAAGGAGGCGTTGCGG
>JAAXZI010000047.1 GCA_012719955.1 Phycisphaerae bacterium
GCAAAACGGCCGGTACGGAGCCCGGCCGCTACAGAAAAAGGTCTACTTTGCGCTGGAGGGGGAAAACTCAATTCCGACGGGCGGGCTCGATTTCCATGGCCAGGTCCAGGGCCGGGGCGGAGTGCGTGATGCTTCCCACCGAAATGCGCTCCACGCCCGTCTCGGCGATGGCCCGGACGGTATCGAGGTTTACCCCGCCGGAAGCTTCAAGCTGAACCTTGCCTTTCAATCCCAGGGCATCGCGCCGGGCCACTGCCTGGCGCATCTGGGTGAGCGAGAAATTATCCAGCAGGATCACGTCGATCCCCACGACCTTGAGGAGCTGATCCAGTTGTTCGAGGGTATCCACCTCGAACTCCACGAACTGGGGCGGCGGGTCGAGGGTCAGGGCGGTGGTGATCAGCTCGGATGCTTTGGCGGCCAGGCGGCTGGTCTCCACGCCGGCCAGATGATTGTCCTTGACCAGGATAGCATCGTGCAGGCCGACCCGGTGGTTATGGCCTCCGCCGCAACGCACGGCGTATTTGTCCAGTTCCCGCCAGCCGGGAATGGTCTTGCGGGTGTCGAAGATCTTCGCCCCCGTGCCGGCCACCGCTTGCACATAAACATGGGTGAGAGTGGCCACGCCGCAGAGCCGCTGAAGGAAATTGAGCAGTGTGCGTTCGATCGACAGCAGCAGCCGCATGGGCCCGGCGATGGTGGCGATGGGGGTGCCTTTCTTGAGGCTGGCCTGATCCTCCAGTTTGGCCAGCACGGTCAGCTTGGTGGCATACGCCTCCTTGAGCAGATCGAACATGGCCCGGCCGGCAAAGATGCCCGGCGCCCGGGCCACGATGACGGCCGTTCCGACTGCGCCTTCTTCAATGGCGCATTGCGAGGTGATATCCTGGTCCGCGCCGTCCTCAGCCAGCGCCCGCTCCCAGAGCTTACGAAGCCGTACCCGGTCCAGCTTGGTCACTTGCGCCGACTCCTTGATCTCGATTTGGACGACCTGAAGGTTCGTCCATTGCCGTCCGAGCCGGTGTGGTCCCCGGCCGTATCCACCTTCTCAAGCGTGGGGGCGCTCTCCAGCTCGCGCAGCCGATCGCGCAGCATGGCCGCCCGCTCAAAGTCCAGCTTCTCGGCGGCCTGGAGCATCTCCTCCTCGAGCATGCGGATCAGCTCCGCGCGGTCATAGGACTCCTCGCTGGCCCGCACGGCTTCACGGGCCACCTTGCGGGCGGCAATCTCCTGTTCCAGCGAGTTGCGGATGGCCTTGCGCACCGTCTCGGGGGTGATGCCGTGCTCGGCATTATACTGCATCTGCAACGCCCGGCGACGATGGGTCTCGTCCATGGCCCGCTGCATGCTGGGAGTGATCTTGTCCGCGTAGAGAATCACCTCCGCATTCACGTTGCGGGCCGTGCGCCCGATCATCTGGATCAGGGAGGTCTCGGAGCGCAGGAAGCCTTCCTTGTCCGCGTCCATGATCGCCACCAGCGACACCTCGGGCAGGTCCAGGCCCTCGCGCAACAGGTTCACGCCCACCAGCACGTCGAAGGCCCCGCGCCGAAGATTGTTAAGGATCTCGATGCGCTCCAGGGTGTCGATCTCGCTGTGCAGGTACTGGCAGCGGAACCCCTGCTGCTCAATGTATGCGGAAAGATCCTCGGCCAGCCGCTTGGTCAGCGTGGTCACCAGCACGCGCTCGCCGATGGCCACCCGCTCGGTGATGCGCTGGAGCAGATCGGGAACCTGGCCGCGGGCGGGGGCCACGTGAATGAGCGGGTCGACCAGACCGGTCGGGCGGATGATCTGCTCGACCACCTCGCCGCCGCACTTCTTGAGCTCATAGGGCCCCGGCGTGGCACTCACGAAGAGCACTTGGTTCCACATGCCTTCGAATTCCTCGAAGCGCATGGGCCGGTTGTCCAGGCAGGAGGGCAACCGGAAGCCGTGCTCCACCAGCACTTCCTTACGATTGCGGTCGCCGGCGTACATGGCCCCGAGCTGCGGCACGGTCACGTGCGATTCGTCGAGGATCAGTAGGAAGTCCTTGGGAAAGTAATCGACCAGCGTGTAGGGCTTGGCCCCCGGGGCGGTGCCGTTCAGGTGCCGGGAGTAGTTCTCGATCCCGCTGCAGTAACCCACCTCCTGGATCATCTCCAGGTCGTACTTGGTGCGGGCCGCCAGTCGCTGGGCCTCCAGCAGCTTGCCCATCCGGCGAAGCTGCTGCAGCCGCAGGTCGAGCTCTTCCTGGATACTCTGCACCGCGGCCTTGAGCCGTTCCTCGGGCATCACGTAATGCACGGCCGGATAGATGAACACCTGCTCCTGAGAGGTGATGACCTCGCTGGTCAGCGGGTCGATGTAGTCGATGCGGTCCAGGGTGTCCCCGAAAAACTCGATGCGGTAGGCGAACTCCTCGTTGGACGGGTGCAGCTCGACCACGTCGCCGCGCACCCGGAACGTGCCGCGCTTGAAGTCAATGTCGTTGCGGGCGTATTGCAGGTCGATGAGCCGGCGGAGCAGGGTGTCGCGGTCCAGGCTCTCCCCCACGCGCAGCGAAATGACGCTCTGTTTGAAGGTGTCCGGCGAGCCCAGGCCGAAGATGCAGGACACGCTGGCCACAATAATGACGTCCCGCCGGGAGACCAGTGAGCTGGTGGCGCTGAGCCGCAGCCGGTCCAGATCGTCGTTGCGGGCGGCATCCTTCTCAATATAGATGTCGCGCTGCGGAATGTACGCCTCGGGCTGGTAGTAGTCGTAGTAGCTGACGAAATACTCGACCGCATTCTCGGGGAACAGCTCGGCAAACTCTTCGTAAAGCTGGGCCGCGAGAGTCTTGTTGTGACTGATTACCAGCGTGGGTTTGCCCAGATTGCGGATCACGTGGGCCATGGTAAAGGTCTTGCCCGACCCGGTGACCCCCAGCAGGGTCTGGAACCGTCGGCCATTCTTGAAACCGGCGGTCAGTTTTTCGATGGCTGCGGGCTGATCGCCGGCCGGCCCGAACGGACTATGAATCACGAATTCCGACATCGGAGTCACAACTCGAAAAGAGATCTGCCCACCCGCCCCCTGACGGGTTTTCGCCACGCTCATCAGAGCCGGGCACGGCAGCGGAAGCTTCAGATAGTAGGAGCGAACGGCGAAGCGTTCAAACCGCGCAATGATCGCCGAGGGCATCCGGCAACTCTTGCCCTTTGCAGGCAAGACTTGCGCTGGGGCCTCCTCCCCACGGAAAGGGGCCCGGATCCGCGCCATTCGACCCGATCCTGAATGTAAACCTTTCAAATACAGCATGTTAGCGCCTGTTTTGGCTTTCCGGGAGGCGAGCAATCCTCCCGGCACCCGGGTTTGGCACGCCCTTTGCGTAGAGCGTGCGGAAGCTGAGTAGACGGTTTGTCCGCAGGGCGCGGAACAGACCCTCGGCGGCCCGTTTCGGAGTGTGGCGATGGTCACGCGGTCAGCAGACCAGGCAACGGATTGCACGGCAGGGTTCACGGATTGGACCACCATCGGCACACGCATCCTTGAGGCCGCCTTGATCGCAAGCGCGATTCACGCCCAGGAATGCCGAGAGTCGGCGATGGATCGCGATCCGGTTTTCGGTCGTCTGGAGGCCCAGCCGGCAGAGGAGTGACCGGGAGGATCCCGGTCGGGGCCGAACACCGGCGCGACGCCGGTGCCAGACAGGCGGGGACGAGAAGGCAATGTGGTCCCGACGAGGTGTGAGGAAGGATTTCCACGCTCGCCGGCGGCGGGCAAGACGCCCGCCTGAACAAGGCACCGGCGGAGCCGGTGAAGAGGCATGGTGTACGGGATCTACAGTTCGGCAGCCGGGTTGCTGGCCAACCAGTATCGCCAGGAGGTACTGGCCAACAACCTCGCCAACGTGAACACCGCCGGGTTCAAGCAGGACCTGACGGTGATCCGCGAGCGGCAGCCGGCCTCGCGCGAGAACCTGGTCGATCCTGAATGGAGCGATCACACGCTGGCCGGCCTGACCGGCCACGTTCTGGTTGCCCCCACCACGACCTCTTTCGAGTCGGGCACCTTGGAAACCACCGGCAAGCCGCTGGATGTGGCCATTGCCGGGGAAGGTTTTTTCCGCGTCCGCGCGGGAGGCATGGATCGCTACACCCGCGACGGACGCTTCACGCTCAGCCCTGACGGCACCCTGGTGACCGCGGCCGGCAATGCCGAGGTGCTCGATGAGACCGGGCGGCCCATTCACGTGCCCAGGAACTTGCAGGGCCAGGTGCGGATCGACGCGAACGGAGAGGTGCGGGCCGGCAACCGGAGCTTCGGACGAGTGGGGGTGGTCGAGTTCGATGACCGCTCGCTGCTTCGCAAGACCGGCGGGAATCTGCTGGAGTCGCTGGGTGCCCGGGCCCGGTCCGTGGAACCGACTTTGCACAGCGGGGCCATCGAGGGCTCCAACGTGGACCCCACACGCACGATGGTTTCGATGATCGAAGTCACCCGGGCCTACCAGATGAATGCCACGCTGGTGGGTCTGGCGGATCAGACATTAGGGCGGGCGGTGAACGACATCGCCCGGGTGAAGTAACGAATCAGGTTGCAGGCCGCTGCTCGTGAGCAGCGGCAAATCAGGACTGCCGTGATTCGGCAGCGGTAAGAAGGCGAGTCGGACCTATGTCACTGAGCGCAATGCAGGCGGCCGCGAGCGGCATGAGGGCGCTGGACACGAAACTCAACGTCGTGGCCAACAACCTCGCCAACATCAACACCGTCGGCTTCAAACGCTCGCGGGTCAACTTCGAGGATCTCTTCTACGAGGTCCGCCAGGAGCCGGGCATCCGCAACGCCGACGACGAGCCCAACCCTCATGGGATCCTGGTGGGCCTGGGCAGCAAGGTCTCGGGCACGCAGCTCGATTTTACCACCGGGACGCTGGATACCACCGGCCGGAAGCTGGACGTGGCCATCGAGGGCGAAGGCTTTTTCCAGGTGCGGACGTTCTACAACGGCCAGGAAGTGACCGCCTATACGCGGGCCGGCAATTTCACCCGCAACGCCAACGGCAATCTGGTCCTGGCCAACAGCGAGGGGTCGCTCCTGGAGCCGCCCATCAATATTGGTGACGACGTCAACGAGGACGACATTTACATCGGCCGCGACGGCACGGTGAGCGTGCGGCAGCAGGGTTCCAACCAGCTCGACGAAGTGGGCGAGATCGAACTGGCCCGCTTCGTTAATCCCGAAGGACTCAAGTCGATCGGCAAGAACCTGTACATCGACACCGATGCCTCGGGCCAGCCGATCACCGGCCGGCCGCTGGAGGACGGCCTCGGGGCCCTGGTGCAATCCACGCTGGAGAACAGCAATGTGGACCCGGTCCGCGAGCTGGTGGACCTGATCTTCACCCAGCGCGGTTTTGAATTGAACTCGCAATCGATCCAGAGCGCGGATGAGTCGCTGCGGATCGTGACGAATCTCAGGAGGTACTAGCAGGTAGCCGGGTCGGCGGAGCCGGCCTGAGGTCTGAATGAGAGGATGTGGTTCTTCACCGGCACACGCATGGCCGGATGGAGGTTGTAGTCGGGGAAAGATGCATGGGCCCGTCGGGAGTTTCGGGCCGCTTGGAGCGGATACGACGCGGAGGTCGTCGATGCAGGATGCACCCAACAACATGGATACACCATTCCGCCGGTGCGCGCGAAGCGGGAGCTTGCGCGCCTGGTGGTGCGCGGCCGTTGTCTGCCTGCTCCTGCCGGCCCCGGCCGCCTGGGCCGGCGCGCCTGTCGCCCGGCCGGCTTCCGAAACCGTCGTCTGTCTGCAATCCACCGCCGTCGTCACGGGCGAAGACGTCCTGTTGTCGGACGTCGCCAAGCTGGAAGGCGAGGCCGCGGAGTTGGCCGCGCGCTGGCCCGTGGCCGCGGCTCCACGCCCGGGTTCTTCAGGAACCATCGATATTCTCCACATTCAGCAGGTCCTGGCCCGCCGGGGCGCTAATCTGTCACGGTGGATCTTCCGGGGCGCCAGCCGCTGTGTGATCAGCAAGCCCGCCGGCGTTTCGCCGCGTGCGAAGCTCGCCCCCAATGTCCGGCCCGTTTCCGGCAGCAGCCACAGGGTGACGGACCTCAAGCAGTCGGCGGAGCCCGTGATCCTGCCGCAGACTTCTCCCCATGCCGATGCTCCCGATCCGACCCGGCTCGAAGGCGTAATCTATGCTCATCTTCGCGAGCGGCTCGGCGACGTGGAAGGCGTTCTGTCGGTCCGCTTCAGTCCCGCAGTCGCGCAGTTGCTGGGGCTCTCCACGGGCAGTTACCAGTTCCGCATCACCAATCGCGGGGAGAAAAAACTGGGCATGATCCCCCTGGAAGTCACCATCCTGGAGAAGGACCAGGTGCGCCAGGTGGCTCAAGTGGTCTGCCAGGCCGCCCTGACCCGGCAGGTGGTGGTGGCCAGCCGGTCGATCAATCGTGGGGAAATCATCCAGGCCGGCGATCTCAACGTGGAAACGCGCAGCTTCGAGAAACTCGAGGACATCGGCGTGACCAGCACTGCCCGGCTGATCGGTCAGCGCACGCGCCGGCTGATCAAGGCCGGCGACCCGTTTGATCCGCGGGACATTGAGCCGGTGCCGCTGGTCGAACGAAACGATCTCGTCACCGTCTCCATTCGCCGTGGCGGTTTGGGCATCACCGCGACCGCCCGGGCCTTATCGGCCGGCAGCTACGGCGATCAGATTTCACTGAGAAGCGAGCTGTCCACTGACACGTTCGTCGGTGTGGTGGTTGGTCCCAGGACCGTCGTTGTGTCTGACGCCGCCCGGCCGTCGGGCGGGCACGAGACCCGCTCCTCCGGATCCGTGGCGGTCGCAACCGCGGGAGACAAACGATGATGCACATGCGCGTCAGCCTGTTGTTGATTGCCCTGCTGGCGGCGAGTTCGGCCTACGGGCAGTCCTCCTCGCTGCTGCGGGCGCCGCTGGCTGTTCCGACGGCCGCCGGCCATGACCCCGGCACCGGCGGGCAAGCGGCTTCCAGTTCGTCCTTCTCGGCAATGCCGCCCCGCGAGGTATCCAAGCCGGCCACCCGCGCCATCGAGACGTACTCCCTGATCGCCGTGCCGGCGGTGCCGCCGCGGAAATTCAAGGTCCACGACCTGGTGAGCATCATCGTCCGCCAGCAGAAGAGATACGAGGCCGACGGCAAGCTCAAGACCAAGAAGGAGTGGGACATCGAAGGCAAGCTGGAGGAGTGGTTCCGCTTTTATCCGGGCAACAACCTGGGCTCCGACAAGCTCAGCAACGGCCAGCCCGGCTACAAGTTCGGCACCAAGAACGAGAACAAGATGGATGGCGAGAATGAGCGGGAAGACAGGTTCGATACCCGCATCCAGGCCACCATCGTGGACGTGAAGCCTAACGGCAACCTGGTGCTTGAGGCCACCTTGGAGGAGCAGCACGACGAAGAGCATTTCACGATCACGCTGACCGGCGTCTGCCGGTCGGAGGACGTGACCGCCACCAACAGCATCTTCAGTACCCAGATCGCCAATCTGGTGTTGATAGAGAAGAACAGGGGCGCGGTTCGTGATGCCACCACCCGTGGGTGGATCCCCCGCATTCTGGATTTCGCAAAGCCGTTTTGAGCGCAGAGGCCACAGAGGTCGCGGAAAGCATAGAGCGGAACAATGAGTAGAAGTGTAAGACAACCACTCCACTGTGAGCAGCCTGGATGCAGAGAGCCTCTTTCAGATGCCCTGTCCTCTCGGCGTTTTCCGACGGCGCTGTGGCCGCTGCGCTATCTTATGGTCCTGGCTCTGATGGCCGGCCCTGCCCAGGCGGTCAAGATCGGCGACATCACGCACCTGCAGGGCACGCGCACGAACAAGCTGGTGGGCATGGGCCTGGTTGTAGGCCTGGCCGGCACAGGTGACGGCAACAAGCACGCCCCCTCCATTCGGGCCCTGGCCCAGCTTCATGCCCGGTTCGCCAATCCGATCGGCGCTCTGGAGGACTTCAGGAACGTCAAGAACGTCGCCATCGTCACCGTCGAGGCCACCCTGCCTGAGCATGGGGCCCGTGAAGGTGAACGCGTGGACGTCTTCGTGAGCGCCGAAGCGGCCAAGAGCCTGGCCGGCGGCCGGCTGCTGCTGACGCCGCTGGTGAGCCCGAACGCCGACGATCCGCGGGTCATGGCCATGGCCTCCGGCCCGTTGCAGATCGAAGATTCGGCGCGCCCCACGGTGGCACGCATTGCCCAGGGCGCCACGCTCGAACAGGACTGGGTACACAACTACGTGGCGTTGGGCCGTGAACTGGCGGTGTTCCGCAACGGCGGCGCCAACCGCGCGGCGGCATGGGTGCAGCCCGATGCCGCTTACGTGACGCTGGTGCTGGATGAGCCCCACGCCGAGTGGGCCGTGGCTTACACCATTGCCCAGTCCATCAACGAGGAAGGGGCGATCGCCGATGAGACCGGCATCGAGGCCGCCCCTCAGATCGCGATGGCTTTCGATCCGCGAACGGTCATCGTCCGACTGCCGGAGGCCGAACGGGCCAATCCGGCGCCGTTCCTGGCCCGGATCGAAAATCTCTCTCTGTTCATGCCGGCCACCGAGGCCCGCGTGGTGGTGAAACGCTCCACCGGCGGGATCGTGATTACCGGCGATGCGGAGATCGCCCCGGCGGTGGTGACCTACAAGGGCCTGACCATTACGACGGTGGTCCCCGAACCGGAGCCCACGCCGGAGAATCCCAGAATCATCGAACAGGACTTTATTCCGCTGGATCCGCAGAAGAAAGGCGGTGCCAAGCTCAGCGACCTGGTGGACGCGCTCAACCAGCTTCGTGTCTCGGCCCCGGACAAGATCAACATCATCGAGCAGTTGTACCGGACCGGAAAACTGCACGCGACCCTGGTGGTGGAGAACTGAAAGGCCGCGGGCTGGCAGCCGTCCGGCCTGACGAGGCCCCATGAAGATCGGCTTACAGGAAAGATCATGAGTTCAGTCGCTTCCACATCCCTGAACCTCGACGCGTCGAACGTGGCCACGGCCTCGACCGAGCGGCGCAAGGTAATGCTCCGGCAGGCGGTGGACGAGATGGTGGGTGTCACCTTTTTCGGCGAGATGCTCAAGATGGCCCGCAACGCCAGGCTCAAGGGCGACATCGGCCACGGCGGGCGCGGCGAGGAGATCTTCGGCGCCCAGCTCGATCAGGAACTGGCCCGGCGGGCCGGCGCCGGCATGAAGAACAGTCTCAGTGAGACCATCTACAACCGACTGGTGAAGAACATCTGATTATGGCAAGCCTATCCGTACAACCCGATCTGCTCGTCCGCGACCTGGTCCGACTCCTGGCCGACCTGGCGGCCCTGCATCAGGAGCTGGCCGGCCACGCGAAAGAGAAGCTCGAGGCCATACGCCGGGCGGACAGCGATGCCATCACGGCCATCACCGCCCGCGAAATGCCGCTGGTCGAGCGGCTGGCGGAACGCGAGGGCCTTCGCCGGCAGTTGACCCGGCGCATTGCCGGGGCCCTGGGCGTGGAGCCCGGGCAGGCGGATGGGATTCGGGTGGGCGAACTGGCCAGCCGGCTGCCTCAGCCTCAGGCCGGTCAGCTTCTCGCCGCTGCCGCGGGGCTGCGGCAGAAAGTGGAGGAATTGAAGCGGCTTCAACGGACAACCGCGCTGATCACCCAGGAGATGCTCAAGCACCTCAATGAGGTGGTGGCGGTCATGTGCGGCGGACGACTGCCGGCGGACAGCTACACGCGCGGCGGCCAGCGTGTCCGGCCGGAATCGGCCGGTGTTTTCGAGGCGGTGGGATAAACCATGGGATTGGTCACCAGCGCATTAACGATCGGTCGCAGCGCCCTGCTGGCCTACCAGAGCGCGCTGCAGGTGATTGGCAACAATGTTGCCAACGCCGGGAGCGCATCGTATACGCGCCAGACCGCCGTGCTCACGCCCGCCCGCGGGGTTCCTCTGTCGGAAGGTTTTCTGGCCGGCGGCGGCGTTACCCTCGATGCGCTCAAGCGAAACATCGACAATGCCCTGGAAAACCGCATCCGCTACTCGCTGAGTGACCAGAGCAACGCCCTCGCCCAGCAGCAGGCCCTCGGTCGGGTCGAATCCATCCTCAACGAACTGAGTGAGGTCGATCTCTCCACGCTGATGCAGAGATTCTTCAACGCCTTCGGCGCCCTTCAGAACCAGGCCCATGACGGCGGCGCCCGCGAGATGGTGTTGGCCGCCGCCGATGCGTTGATCAGCGAGATCGGCCGGCAGCGAACGGACCTGTTCGCGTTGCGCGACGACCTCAACGTCCAGATCGAGGACGCGGCCCGTACGGCCAACGACCTGGCCGCCGGTATCGCCCAGCTCAACACCCAGATTGTCACGATTGAAAGCACCGGCCAGGGCGGCGCCAACGCCCTCCGCGACCGGCGCGACGATCTGCTCCGCCAACTCTCGGAGTTGATCCAGATCGAGATCCGTGAGCAGCCCAACGGCTCCGTGAACGTCTACGTGGGCAACGAGCCGCTCGTGCAGCATAACGTCAGCCGCGGCATCACCGCCCAACTCGATCTAGCCAACGGTGAGCCCCGGATGGTGGTTCGCTTCGCCGACGATAACGGTCCGCTCGCACTGCGCGGCGGCCAGATCACCGGATTGGTCGTGGCCCGCGATACCCACGTGATGGGCTACATGGATGCCCTCGATGGTTTCGCCGCGGCCCTGATCCGGGAAGTCAACATCGTCCATTCCCAGGGCCAGGGCCTCGAAGGCCAGACCCAGGTGACCGGCACCTATGGCGTGCTCGACCCGACTGCGGCTCTGAATACCCAGGCCGCGGGCCTGCCCTTCGCCCCGCGCAACGGTTCGTTCCAGATCAACATCCGCGATCAGGCCGGCGGCGCGACCCAGACCATCACCATCACGGTGGATCTGGACGGCATCGGCACGGACGACTCACTCGAATCGCTGGTGGCCCAGATCAACGCCAAGGCCGGCAACCTGAGCGCCAGCGTGACCGCCGACTACCGTCTGCAATTGAACGCGGCCGAAGGTTTCGAGTTCACCTTTGCGGAGGACAGCGCCCACGTGCTGGCCGCCTTGGGCGTGAACACCTTCTTCACCGGGTCTGACGCCAAGAGCATGGCCGTCAACGACGTTCTGCGGGGCAATCTCAATCTGCTGGCCGCCGCCACTAGCCCGGCTGAAGGCGATGGTTCCAATGCCGGCGCCCTGGCCGCCCTGGCGACCCGACCGCTGGCCAGCCTGAACGGCAGCAGCCTGACCGAGCACTACAACACGATCGCGACCCAGCTCGGGGCCACCAGCGCCGCCGTGAAGTCCAGCCTCGAGGCCGCGGACGTAATCGCGTTTTCGCTGTCCGCCCAACGCGAATCGATCAGCGGCGTGAGTCTGGATGAAGAGACGATTTCCATGCTGCGGCTGGAGCGTGCGTTTCAGGGCGCCGCCCGCTACAGCGCCACGGTGGATCGACTGATCGAGGAGATGCTGCAACTGGCGAGGTAACCACGGCGCGGGTTTTGCCCCGCGCGACATGAGGAATCGAAAAACGAAAAGACCTTGAGCAAGTCATCACGGGCAAGATGCCCGTGCGGAACGAGTGAACGGAATCATGGCCATAAACGCTGTCAACCTGATGCGCGTCAGCCACAACCTGCAGTCCAGCGCGATGCTGAATACGCTTCGCCGGAACACGCTCAGCCTGTTCCTCGAACAGAACCGCCTGGCCACCGGCAGCCGGCTGAACACGCTCAGCGACGACCCCCTGGCTGCCGGCCAGGCCCTGCGTCTGACCGAGGTTCTCGAACAACAGGACCAGGTGCTCCGGAACATCCGTCATGCCAACAGCTTTCTGTCCGCCTCCGACCAGGCCATCGGCGAGGTTCACGACCTGCTCATTCAGGCCCGCACCCTGGCCTCCGACGCGGTGAACATCACCGCCGATCAGGAGCAGCGCGACGCGACCGCGGAACTGATCAAGGGCATCATCAACCAGCTCGTGAACGTGGGCAACCGCAAGCTCGGCGACGTGTTCCTGTTCAGCGGTCAGCGGACCACCACGATGCCCTTCTCGCAGGGCACCGTGGGCATCCAGTACCTCGGCGACACCGGGGAGCTCACTTCGATGGTGGACTCGAACCAGCAGGCCGCCATCAATGTCTCCGGCGTCGAGCTTTTTGGCTCGCTGTCCGCCCAAATCCCCTCCCAGCAGGATCTCAACCCCAGCCTGACCCTGGATACCCGGCTGGCCGATCTGAAGGGCACTGCCGGCCTGGGCATTCGGCGCGGCATGATTCAGGTGACGCTCAGCTCGCCGGCGGTCAGCTTCCGGGTCGATCTCAGCCGTGCGGAGACGGTGGGCGATGTTATTGATCTGCTGCACAGCGCGGCCTCAGCCGCCGGCCTGACCACCGGACCGGGCGGCAGCTTCAACGCCGCGATCAATCCGGCCGGGAACGGTCTGAGCCTGACCGTTGCCGCCGGCTCGGTGACGGTCAGCGAAGTGGGCATGAGCTTTGCTGCCCGCGACCTGGGCCTGGTGGGCACCGCCACCGGCACCCTGACCGGGGCCGACGTGCAGCCGGTGCTCACGCCCCAGACTACCGTGGCCTCGCTGTTCGGCGGCGCCGGCGCGACCCTGGGTTCCATCCTGATCACCAATGGCGCGGTGTCGCGAACCGTGGACTTGAGCGGCGCGACCACGGTGCAGGATATTCTCAACACGATCAACTCCAGCGACACCGGCGTGCGGGCCTGCATCAATGCGGCCGGCACCGGCATCGATATCATCAACCTGACTTCCGGGGGCTCGCTCTCAATCGGCGAGGCGGGTGGAAACACCGCCGGCCTGCTGGGCCTTCGCACCTTCCACGGCGGCACGCTGCTGAGTTCACTCAACGGCGGACGCGGCGTCGGCACCCGCGAGGGCAAGAATGACCTGCACATCGTGGCCGCCGACGGCACTGCCTTCGACGTGGCCCTCACCGGCGCCCGCACCGTGCAGGACGTGCTCGACCGGATCAACGCGGCCGCCAGTGCGGCCGGCGTGGCCGTCGTCGCCTCGCTGGCCACCCAGGGCAACGGCATTCAGTTGCAGGACAACACCGGCGGCGCCGGGGTCCTGCGGGTCGAACGGGCGGATCTCTCTCCCGCCCTCGACGACCTGGGCCTCTCCGCCGCCACCGCGCTTTCCGACACCCTGCTGGTCGGCGCCGATCCGGGTGCGATCAAGACCGACAACATTTTCACCGTCCTGAGCGACCTGGTGGAGGCCCTGAAAAAGGGGGACATCCAGGCGATGACCGACGCCGGCGAGCGCATCGGCGGCCATCTGACCCGGGTCGCGCGGCTGAATGGTGCGGTCGGGGCCCGCGCCCAGGCCATCAACGCCCGTCTGCAATATACCGAGGCGGCGGTGGACGCCACCAAGGCTTTGCTCAGCGAAGTGAAGGATCTCGATTACACCGAAGCCATCACCCGGTTCCAGCTGGCCCAGACCGCCCTGCAGGCCAACCTGCTGTCCGGCTCAAGGCTGCTCCAGCTCTCGTTGCTGGATTTCATCAGGTAACGGGCGGTGTTAACTGGGGACAGGGAGAGAACGAAACGGGGGGGACAGGAATAGAGGGCCTGAAGGCCCGGGGCGACCAGGCGAGTCCTTCGCCGCTTCGCCCCCGGCCCCCAGGCCTTGGGAAGGAAGCATCCGGGCGTCGCCGTAATCGACCCAGTCGGCGGCCCCGGCAGTGATGGCCCGGCGATGGTTGCCGGGTTGCGATGAGGATGACGCAGGCAAGCCTCGCACAGATGGAGGATCGTGCGGGCGGTGGACTCTGGTGGGCGCTACGGACGGCGCCCGCTGCCGGCACGATAGGTGCGGCGCTTGCCGATCACGCAGGGCTGGGTCGTGAAGGAGTATCGCGATGATTATTGAAACGTCGCGCTTCGGACCGCTGGAGGTTGATGAGCATCGCTTGATCACCTTCCCCAAGGGCATCCTGGGGTTCCCTGATCAATCGCGTTACGCGCTCATCCAGACCGCGGAGAACAGTTGCTTCTACTGGCTGCAGGCGGTGGACCGGGCGGACCTGGCCTTCGTGGTCTGCGACCCCCGGCTGTTCGTGCCCGACTACTGCGTGCCGGTGAAGCTCGACGAGCTCTCCCAGATCCACCTGCAGAACCCGTCGACGGCCCAGGTCTTTATCATCGTGAACAAGGTGGACCAGATGCTGACCGGCAACCTGCAGGGTCCGCTGGTGGTCAATGTCGAAACCCGGGAGGCGCGCCAGCTTGTGTTGTCCGACCGTCGCTATTCGACCCGCCACCCGCTCATGAACCTCAGTCCCCAGGCGGAGTTGGTGAGCAAGACGGCCTAGCAAGCCCCCGGCGCCGGCCAGCCAGGTTTGTCCCGTCAGGATGGCGGGGCCTATGATTAAATATCCTGGCCAGGCGCTGCCCTGAGACGGCTGCTTGACCGATGGACCGCCACGCGGTCCCCCGTCGACCCCGCGAGTGCCCGCGTCCTTGCCGAGACACGAGAAGGCCGTGGGGAAGAGTCAGGCAGAGGATTCACGTAAGCATCGGCATGGCCAAGGAAGGAGCCGAGGATGTTGGTGCTATCCCGACAGCGCGACCAGACAATCATGATCGGCGATGATATCGAGATCACGGTTGTCGATATTCGCGGCGACAAGGTGCGATTGGGGATCAATGCGCCCCAGCACATCGCCGTTCACCGCAAGGAAGTTTACGAGGCCATCAAGCGCGAGAACCGCGCCGCCTCCGCCGTGAAACCGGAAGACATCGCCAACGTGACAGGCAACCCTAATGACCAGACAGGACGTCCCCGCCAGGGCTAACGGCCTGCATCCGTCGGAATGGCGGATTTCGTAGCCAAGACCAATCAAGGAGGATTGCCAAATGGCTAGGATCAATACAAACGTATCGGCTGTGATCGCCCAGCGCACCTTGCGCCAGAATCAGCGCGATCTGAGCCTTTCGCTGGAGCGCCTCTCCAGCGGCCTGCGCATCAACCGGGGGGCGGATGATCCGGCGGGCCTGATCAATTCGGAATCGCTGCGCGCCGAGATCGCCGGCGCCAACCAGGCGATCAGCAACTCGCAGCGCGCGATCAATATCATTGCCACCGCCGAGGGCGCACTCAACGAAGTGGCCAGCCTGCTGATCGACATTCAGCGGCTGGTCGTTGAGTCCGCCAACACCGGGGCCCTTTCGGCGGACGAAATCAGGGCCAACCAGCTCCAGATCGACTCCGCGGTGGAGTCCATCACCCGCATTGCCAATACCACCACCTTCGCCGGGCGAAACCTCCTCGACGGATCGCTCGACTACGTTTGCAGTGGCGTGAACAAGGCGGACATCCCCGCCCTGGAGCTGCACAGCGTCCAGTTCGGCACAGCCAACTTCATCCCCGTGGACGTGGTCGTGACCACCTCCGCCCAGAAGGCCGAACTGCAGTTCCGCAACAGCCAGACCACCACGAACGTCACCCTCGAAATCAGCGGTCCCAAGGGCGCGACCACGCTTTCGTTCCTCTCCGGAACGCGAGCCTCCGCCATCATCGCCGCGGTGAACATCATCTCTGACGCCACCGGCGTTGGGGCCAGCCTGATTAACTCGGCCAACCCGGCCAGCGGAGTCACCTTCCGCAGCGCCGGATACGGCTCGGACCAGATGGTCTCCATCAAACCGCTGCACGGCGCCGGTACTTTCCCGGTGGTCAATACCGACGGCGACACCGTCGTTTCGGACCGCGGCCGGGACGCCGTCGCCCGCATCAACGGCATCCAGAGCGTCGGCCGGGGCCTGAACCTGTACCTGCATACGACCGGGTTGAGCCTCTCAATGACCTTGGGCGAGGACTTCGGCCTCAATTCCACCAGTTTCATGATCACCGGCGGCGGGGCCGTCTTCCAGCTTGGACCCGACGTCAACACCAATCAGCAGGTGAGCATCGGTTTGCAGTCCGTCGCGGCCTCCCGGCTGGGCAACACCGCGGTCGGGTTCCTGAGCCAGATCGTCACGGGTTCGGATTACTCGGTGGAACACGGCCATACCACCCGGGCTTCCGAAATCGTGAACGAAGCCATTCGCCAGGTGGCCGTGCTCCGCGGACGGCTCGGATCGTTCGAGCGGAACACGCTCCAGACCAACATCAACTCGCTGTCGATCACCGTCGAGAACCTGACCGCCAGCGAGTCTGCGATCCGTGACACCGACTTCGCCGTCGAGACCTCGCGCCTGACCCGCAGCCAGATCCTGGTCAACGCGGGCACCAGCGTGCTGGCCCTGGCCAACAGCACCCCGCAGAGCGTCCTGTCGCTGCTGCAAGGGTAACTCGAGCCCGGGATTGAAGGCCCGGCCATCTCGTCGTCTTGCGCGGCAGCCCCGCTTCCCGCGGGCTGACCCGAACGCAGAGCCTCCGCGCTGTCTATGAGCCGCCCGCCGGCCCAACCGCGCGATGTGCCCCGGCTCAGCGCCCCCCTTGCGCGCATGTGTCCCCGCCGTTTTGAATCTTCCGTTGTGTCTGACAAGATTTTTTTGTCGTCGCGTTTATCCGGTCCCTGGGATTCGTGTCCGGTAAAAACCGGCCCCCGGCGGAGCTGTGAGGCCCTCCAGGCGGTTATCAGGCCAAGCCTATGTCCGGAAATGTACGCCGGCCGCCGTTTACCTCAATTTGGGGCCGGCCGCAAAATTAAAGGGCCAGGGGCGTCATGACGATTCGACGAACGCCGTGATGGATCAGCGGACCCGCAACGGTCAAGGCAAGCAGTAAGCGCCTGATGACCTGCGGAGGCGGGCATGGAGGCAAACGGGTTGCCGCAAGCCGGAAGTGGTTTCCGGCTCGGCAGGGAATCGCATAGACAAGTTTGCGGCCAATTGAACTCCGGCCGCGCTCCGACGACGGCTGACAGCCTACGCCTGATGCGAACGTCCTGTCACGTGAAAATGGCGAGCCTCACGATCGGGGTTTTGGAGGCACGGCAATGACCAGGATCAACACGAATGTGTTCTCGTTGGTGTCGACACGCAACCTCAACACCAACAACAACGCGCTGTCGACCTCGCTGGAGCGCCTCAGCACCGGCCTGCGCGTTAACAAGGGCAAGGATGACCCAGCCGGCTTGATCGCTTCGGAACGGCTTCGCGCCGAGATGGCCGCGATCAACGCCGCGATAGACAACGCCGAGCGGGCTGACAACATGATCGCGGTCGCCGAGGGTGGTCTCCAGGAAATCAGCTCGTTGCTGATCGAACTCGAAGGCTTGGTGGACCGCAGCGCCAACGAGGCCGGCCTCAGCGCCGAGGAGCTGGCCGCCAACCAGCTCGAGGTGGACACCATCCTCGAAACCATCAACCGGATTGCCACCTCCACCGAATTCAGCGGCAAGAAGCTGCTCAACGGCAGCCTGGATTACACTACCTCCTCGCTGCCCGCTTCGGGCATCACCGATCTGAGGATCAACAGTGCCCGCCTGGCCGAAGGCAGCAGCAAGTCCGTGGTGATCCAGGTCACCGGTTCCGCCCAGGCAGCCTCGCTGGTCTACAACGGGGCCACAACGGCCAGTTCCACCACCACCATTCAGGTCAGCGGCAAGTACGGGACCGAGCAGTTTACCTTTGGCTCCTCGACGAATGCCTCGGCTGTCGTCGCAGCCGTCCAGAGCGCCAAGTCCCTGACCGGCGTCTCCGCCCGGATCAGCGGTGGAAACATCGTCTTTAACAGCACCGAGTTCGGCTCCGACGCCTTCGTGTCCGTCGAGGCCCTCCAGGGAACCTTTGCGGTCACCGGCGGCAGCAGCGCGACCAAGGACTACGGCCAGGACGTGGAAGCCACAGTCAACGGCATCAAGGCCATCACCAAGGGCCTGAACGTCTCCGTCCGCAGCGCAAGCCTGAACATCGATGCCACGCTTTCCGCGTGGGTCGCTTCCCGTCCTAACCAGACCCGAACCTTCACCATCAATGGCGGCGGGGCCAACTTCAGCATTGCTCCCACCCAGGGCGTCAATGCCATGGCCAGCATCGGCATCCAGAGTGTCGCCACCGGCAATCTCGGTTCGCAGGGGCTGGGATTCCTGTCCTCCCTGGGCAGCGGCCAGGCCAACCAGCTCAGTGAAGGCAAGTTCGAGACGGCCCAGCGCATCATTCGCGAGGCCTCCTCGCAGGTAGCCAGCCTCCGTGGGCGCCTGGGTGCGTTCCAGAAGAACACCCTGACCTCGGCCATGAACTCTCTGAAGGTGACCCTGGAGAACGTCACTGCCGCGGAGAGCGCCATTCGCGACACCGACTTCGCCCTGGAAACCAGCAGGCTTACCCGGGCCCAGATTCTGGTCAACTCTTCGACCACCACCCTGCAGCAGGCCAATGCGATGCCGCAAAACGCACTGGCCCTGCTCAGGTAAACACCTGACTCGCTTCCGGCCGGTGGCCTGGCGCGAATCGTCGCCCACGGCCTGGGACAACAGCTTCCGTATACATTTCCTGGCCGGGGTCGCCTCAGCGGCGACCC